>NZ_JAQFUL010000018.1:0-74207 GCF_027716265.1 Bacillus cereus group sp. Bc031 | reverse complement strand
GTCTTTTTTAAATAAATAGTACTTTGATAACTAAAAATTCTGTTGTTTTTCAGTTGACATACTACCGCAGGTCTTTCTTACGTGTTAATTTCTCCAGAGTATGTGTATATTATTCGTTTCACAGTATTTAAACCGTCATTATAGAGGGCGCATTTATAGAAAATAGAGTTGAATGATTGCAAATATATCATTTGCTATATTTGCAATTATAAAATTAAAGGAATCAAACTTTGCTTAAAATGTTAATCTTAGTACAATTTATATTATACGGACTAGCATTAAGGAGGTAATGAAATGCGACAATTTGCAAAACCTACAATCGTTGTAAGTAAATGTTTAGAGTTTGATGCTTGTCGTTATAATGGAGAGATGATTCCGGATGTAACAATACGAAATTTGCAGCCATTTGTTACATTTATACCTGTTTGGCCAGAAGTCGAGATTGGATTAGGGACTCCTCGTGAAACGATACGAATTGTAGAAGAAAATGGTGAGAATAGACTTGTGCAACCGTCAACACGAGAAGATGTAACTGAAAAAATGGAGCAGTTTTCAAATGACTTTTTACAAATGATATCGGATGTGGATGGTTTTATTTTAAAGAATCGTTCACCAAGTTGTGGTACGCGTGATGTGAAAATTTATTCTAGTTTTGAAAAAGCGCCAGCAAAAGGAAAGGGACCAGGCTTATTTGGCGGAGCAGTAATAAAAAAATTTTCGCATCTTCCTATTGAAGAGGAAGGCAGATTGTCGAATTTTATTATTAGAGAGCATTTCTTTACAAGGCTATTTACAATCGCATATTACAAGATGATTAAACATAATAAAAATATGAAAGATCTTGTATCGTTTCAGTCGGATAATAAATATTTATTTATGGCATATAATCAGGTGAAACAAAAGGAATTAGGGCGTATAATTGCAAATCACAAAAATGAAAAGATTGAAGTTGTATTTGAAAATTATGAGAAGACTTTATATGAATTATTTATGCGCACACCCCGCTATACATCAAATGTAAATGTATGTGAGCATATTTTTGGATACTTTAAAACAAAGCTGAAAAAACAAGAAAAAGATCATTTTTTAAATTTAATACAAAAGTATATAGAAAAGAAAATTCCGCTTAGTAGCTTACTTGCAATTTTAAAATCATGGGCTCTTCGATTTGATGAAAAGTATTTATTAAGACAAACATATTTCGAACCATATCCTGAAGCTTTAGTAGAGATTTCAGATTCAGGTAAAGGTAGAGATTATTAAACATAAAATTACATAATTCGACAAGAAAACTCCTATGTTGTTGTAGAACAATGTAGGAATTTTTTTGTGCATTAGTACAGAATCTGTTTTAAAATTAAATTATGACAGAATTATAACAATTATCTAACTAATGTTCTTGTCTTTTCATTCGTAATGTTTGTAGTAGAAACTCGCACGCTGTCGAAACTCAATATTCGATAAGGGGTGTGTAGCGGAATGGAATTTACTCTAACTCGCGAAAAACAAATGATTAAAGAAATGGTACGTGACTTTGCTGAAAAGGAAATCGCACCGAAAGCTGTGTATTATGACAAAACTGCAGAGTTTCCATATGAAACATTTCAAAAAATGGGCGAACTAGGATTATTAGGCATCCCATTCCCAGAAGAGTATGGAGGTTCAGGTGGCGATACAGTATCGTACGCGTTAGCAGTTGAAGAAATTGGTCGTGCTTGTGGTGGGACAGGATTAAGTTACGCTGCAACAATTTCATTAGGTGCTTCTCCAATTTATTATTTCGGTACAGAAGAACAAAAACAGAAATATTTAGTTCCAATGGCATCAGGCAAAACTTTAGGTGCTTTCGGATTAACTGAGCCGAATGCTGGATCTGATGCAGGTGGCACACAAACGAAAGCTATATTAGACGGAGACGAGTATGTTATTAGTGGTGAGAAGTGTTGGATTACAAATGCAGAGTATGCAAATACAATTATTGTAACCGCTGTCAACGGTGTTGAAGAGAATGGTAGAAAACGTATTTCTGCATTTATCGTACCGACTACTAGTGAAGGGTTAACGATTTCAAGCCCTTACGATAAGATGGGCGTACGTGCTTCTAATACTTGTGAAATCGTACTTGATGGTGTACGTGTACCGAAAGAAAATATACTTGGTGATGTAAATAAAGGATTTAAACAATTCTTATATACACTTGATGGAGGACGTATTTCAATCGCAGCATTAGCTGTTGGTATTGCACAATCTGCATTTGAACGTGCATTGCAATATGCGAAAGAACGTCAACAATTTGGAAAATCAATTTCTAATTTCCAAGCGATTCAATTTAAATTAGCTGATATGGCAACTGAAGTAGAGCTAGCGCGTAATTTAGTACATAAAGCAGCTTGGTTAAAAGATAACGATAAACCTTTCGGTAAAGAAGCGGCTATGGCAAAACTTTTCGCATCTGAAGCAGCAAGCCGTATTGCAAATCAAGCAGTACAAATTCACGGCGGATATGGCTATATGCGTGAATATGAAGTAGAACGACATATTCGTGATGCAAAACTATTAGAAATTGGTGAAGGAACTTCTGAAATTCAACGTCTCGTAATTGCTAGACATTTAGGATGTAGATAAAAAGGAGGAATCACTATGTTTCAAAAAATATTAATTGCTAATCGCGGGGAAATCGCAGTTCGTATTATGAAAACTTGTCAAAAACTTGGCATTCGCACTGTTGCTATTTATTCTGAGGCAGATGAAAATGCCTTGCATGTAAAAATGGCAAATGAAGCTTACTTAGTAGGTGGGCCACGTGTCCAAGAAAGCTATTTAAACCTTGAAAAAATTTTTGAAATAGCTAAGAAGACAAATGCTGAAGCAATCCACCCGGGGTATGGATTATTATCTGAGAATCCATCTTTTCCGGTTCGTTGTAAAGAAGAAGGAATCGTATTTATCGGTCCATCAGAAGAAATCATTACGAAGATGGGAAGTAAAATCGAATCACGTATTGCGATGCAAGCTGCAGATGTGCCAGTAGTTCCGGGTATTACTACAAATATTGAAACTGCTGAAGAAGCAATTGAAATTGCTAAACAAATTGGTTACCCATTAATGTTGAAGGCATCCGCAGGCGGCGGAGGCATTGGAATGCAGTTGATGGAAACTGAGCAAACGCTCACCAAAGCATTTGAAAGCAACAAAACGAGAGCACAAAACTTCTTCGGTAACGGAGAAATGTATTTAGAGCGCTATATTGCAGATGCACATCATATTGAAATTCAGCTTTTAGCAGATACACATGGTAACACAGTGTATTTATGGGAGCGTGAATGTTCAGTACAGCGCCGAAATCAGAAAGTAATTGAAGAAGCACCTTCACCATTTTTAGATGAAGGTACACGAAAAGCGATGGGTGAAGTTGCTGTACAAGCTGCCAAAGCTCTAGGGTATACAAATGCTGGTACAGTTGAGTTTCTAGTAGATGATCAGAAGAACTTCTATTTCTTAGAGATGAATACGAGATTACAAGTAGAGCATCCAGTTACAGAAGAAATTACTGGTTTAGATCTTGTAGAACAACAACTTCTAATTGCATGTGGTGAAAAATTATCGTTTACACAAGATGATGTAAAACGTAGTGGTCATGCCATTGAGGCACGTATTTATGCAGAAGATCCGAAAACTTTCTTCCCATCACCTGGGAAAATTACAAATTTAACGCTTCCGACAAATGTACGTATTGATCACTTTTTGGAGAATCAAGTAACGATTACACCTTTCTATGATCCAATGATTGCGAAAGTCATTGCTCATGGTGAAACGCGTGAAGAAGCAATTTCGAAATTACATGATGCTCTAGAAGAATTAAAAGTAGAAGGTATTAAAACGAACACGCCAATGCTGCTTCAAGTATTGGAAGATGATGTGTTCAAAAGTGGTATTTATACAACGGGTTTTGTAACGAAACAACTTGTTAAAAAATAAGATTTAACAATACTAAGGGGGAAAAAATGATGACGAAAGTATATGCATCGATGGCAGGAAATGTATGGAAGATTGTTGTAGGAGTAGGAGATACAGTAGAGGAAGAGCAAGATGTCGTCATTTTGGAATCTATGAAAATGGAAATTCCAATCGTTTCAGAAGAAGCTGGCACAGTTATGAAAATTAATGTGCAAGAAGGCGATTTTGTAAATGAAGGAGATGTATTACTAGAAATTGAATAGGGAGATATAGGGGGAAGCGAATTGAAACTACCTAATTTTGCTTTCATTAAAGAAGTCGGGCCACGTGATGGCTTACAAAATGAAAAAAAGATTGTTGGCACAAAAGATAAAGTAAAATGGATCCAACTACTTACAGAGGCGGGATTATCGTACGTTGAAGTTTCCTCATTCGTTCACCCTAAATGGGTCCCTGCATTAGCAGATGCAAATGATGTGTTTTCAGAGCTGAAAAGGGACCCAAATGTTACATATGCAGCGCTTGTTCCAAATCAAAATGGTTTGGAACGAGCTTTTTTGCAAAATGTAGATGAGGTGAATGTTTTTTTATCAGCAAGTGAATCTCATAATAAAAGTAATATTAATAAATCAATTAAAGAAGCATTAGTTGTAATTGAAGATATAACAAAACAGGCATTATTCGAAGGGAAAAAAGTAAGAGGCTATGTTTCTACTGTATTTGGATGTCCTTATGAAGGGGATATAAGCGTCATAGCAGTTGACGAATTATGTGATCAACTATTTTCATACGGCATTTATGAAGTGTCTCTTGGTGACACAATCGGAGTAGCAAATCCACTACAAGTAGAGCGAGTATTAGAGCATTTATTAAAGAAATATGATGGTTCGCAGTTTGCAATGCACTTCCATAATACGTACGGAATGGCTCTTGCGAATGTAGTAAAGTCTTTAGAATATGGTATTACAACATTTGATAGTTCTTGTGGTGGCCTTGGGGGATGTCCATATGCACCAGGAGCATCAGGTAATGTTGCAACTGATGACTTAGTTCATATGCTCCATAAGTTAGGTGTCCAAACGAATATTGATGAAGAGAAGTTATTGAGAGCGAGTCAATTTATTCAGAGTAAATTAAATATCCAATTACCGAGTCATGTGTATAGAGCGCTTCAACATAAAACGATAAGTAGGTGAGAAGATGCTACAATTACAAAACATTTCAGTTGATTATGTAACACCGCACGTTGTAAAGATTTCCTTAGATCGTGAAAGACAAGCAAACTCATTATCTTTAGCTTTATTAGAAGAGTTACAAAACATTTTAACTCAAATAAATGAAGAGTCAAATACTCGTGTAGTTATTCTAACAGGTGCTGGTGAAAAAGCGTTTTGTGCTGGTGCTGATTTAAAAGAACGTGCTGGCATGAATGAAGAACAAGTTCGCCATGCTGTTAGTATGATTCGCACTACTATGGAAATGGTTGAACAATTACCACAGCCAGTTATTGCTGCTATAAATGGAATCGCACTTGGTGGTGGTACGGAATTAAGTTTAGCTTGTGATTTTAGAATTGCGGCTGAATCTGCAAGTCTTGGTCTTACTGAAACTACACTTGCAATTATACCAGGAGCAGGTGGTACGCAGCGTTTGCCAAGATTAATTGGTGTTGGTAGAGCGAAAGAATTAATTTATACAGGTAGACGTATTTCAGCACAAGAAGCAAAAGAATATGGTCTAGTAGAATTTGTTGTACCACCTCATTTACTTGAAGAGAAAGCGATTGAAATAGCAGAGAAAATTGCTAGTAATGGTCCTATTGCTGTTCGATTAGCGAAAGAAGCAATTTCAAACGGTATTCAAGTTGATTTACATACCGGATTACAAATGGAAAAACAAGCGTATGAAGGTGTAATCCATACGAAAGATAGATTAGAAGGATTACAGGCATTCAAGGAAAAACGCACACCAATGTATAAGGGGGAGTAAATATGATAGATCAAAAAGAACAATCGAATACATTTGAAGAACGAGTTGAAACGATTAAACAAGGCGGCGCACCAAAATATCATGAACAAAACAAAGCGAAAGGTAAACTATTCGTTCGAGATCGCTTAGCTCTTTTATTTGATAATGGTGAATATGTAGAAGATGCATTATTTGCAAATTGTGAACAAACAGGATTACCTGCTGATGGTGTTATAACTGCAACGGGTAAAATACATGGTCGTACTGCATGCGTAATGGCAAATGATTCTACGGTAAAGGCTGGTTCATGGGGCGCACGTACAGTTGAAAAGATTTTACGTATTCAAGAAACGGCAGAAAAATTACGTGTTCCGTTATTTTATTTAGTTGACTCTGCTGGGGCGCGTATTACTGATCAAGTTGAAATGTTCCCAGGGCGCCGCGGGGCAGGAAGAATCTTCTATAATCAAGTGAAATTATCAGGTAAAGTCCCGCAAGTATGCTTATTATTTGGACCTTCTGCAGCTGGTGGTGCTTATATTCCAGCCTTTTGTGACGTTGTAATGATGGTAGAAGGAAATGCATCTATGTATTTAGGATCTCCTCGTATGGCTGAGATGGTTATCGGTGAGAAGGTAACTTTAGAAGAGATGGGCGGAGCTCGTATGCATTGCTCTGTATCAGGATGCGGAGATGTTTTATGTAAGACAGAAGAAGATGCGATTACACAAGCAAGACAATACATTTCATATTTTCCAAATAACTACTTAGAAAAGACTCCATTGGTTACACCTCAAGAACCGAAACAATTCGATAAAACGTTAGAAGAAATCATTCCAGAAAATCAAAATGCTCCTTTCAATATGAAAGATCTTATTAATAGAGTTATTGATGAAGGTTCTTTCTATGAAGTGAAAAAATTATTTGCTCAAGAACTCATTACAGGTTTAGCACGTATTGATGGTAAGCCAGTAGGTATTATTGCAAATCAACCGCGAATGAAAGGCGGCGTATTATTCCACGATTCAGCTGATAAAGCAGCGAAGTTTATTAATTTATGCGATGCATATCATATTCCGTTATTGTTCCTTGCAGATGTACCTGGATTTATGATTGGTACAAAAGTAGAACGTGCTGGTATTATTCGTCACGGTGCAAAAATGATTTCCGCAATGAGTGAAGCAACTGTACCGAAAATTTCTATCGTTGTTCGTAAAGCATATGGTGCTGGTTTATATGCGATGGCAGGTCCAGCCTTTGAGCCAGATTGCTGCCTAGCATTACCGACAGCTTCTATTGCGGTAATGGGTCCAGAAGCCGCAGTCAATGCTGTATATGCAAATAAGATTGCAGCTTTACCAGAAGAAGAGCGTGATAGCTTCATTGCTGAAAAACGCGAAGAGTATAAGAAGGATATTGATATTTACCATTTAGCATCAGAGATGGTCATTGATGGTATTGTTCATCCAAACAATTTAAGAGAAGAGTTAAAAGGACGATTCGAAATGTATATGAGTAAATATCAAGTATTTACGGATCGTAAACATCCGGTTTATCCAGTTTAAAAGCCCTATTTAGGGCTTTCTTGCTCAAAAAGTCAAGGAGGGGAAAACATTGAAACAAGCAGTTTGGTTTCCAACAGAAGAGTATAAAGAAAAAACGCGTTTATATGGTTGGATGAAATCATTGGGCTATGAAGATTATGAAACGTTTTATAAAAAGTCAATCGAAGAAACAGCTTGGTTTTGGGGAGAAGCTGAGAAAGCAGTTGGCTATCAATGGATGAAACCTTATACAGAAGTGCTAGATTTAGAAAATGGTACGCCGTTTGCACAGTGGTATAATGGCGGAACATGTAATGTTGTAGAATCGGTTTTATCACGCTGGCTTGCAGACGATGAAACAAGAACACAACCAGCACTTCAGTATGAAGGGGAAAATGGAACTTCAAAATCATTTACATATGAAGAGCTTGATAGCTGGGTAAGTCGCGTTGCAAACGGTTTGAAACATGCGGGTATTGAAAAAGGTGACCGTGTCACAATTTATATGCCAATGATTCCAGAAACAGTTGTTGCGATGCTAGCTGTAATGAAAATCGGAGCAATTATTTCACCAATATTCTCAGGATTTGCGTCTGATGCAGTCATGACACGCGTGCAAGCGGCAGGATCTAAAATGATTATTACTGCAGATGGTTTTTCACGCCGAGGTAAAGTTGTTTCATTAAAAGACGAAGTAGATAAGGCTTGTGAGCATTGTCCAACTGTTGAAAAAGTTGTTATCGTGCGTCATGCAGGAAATGATTTTACACCGCATAATTATGATTTCTCATGGAGTACGTTAGAAAAAGAAAAGCCATTTGTACATGCTGAAGAAATGCATAGTGATGATCCATTAATGCTCATTTATACATCAGGTACAACTGGAAAACCGAAAGGGACAGTACATACTCATGCTGGATTTCCCTTAAAGGCAGCTTTTGATGCGGGGTTCGGAATGAATATTAAACAAGGTGACCGCGTATTATGGGTAACAGATATGGGATGGATGATGGGACCATTTTTACTATTCGGTTCTCTTATTAATGGAGCAACGATGGTTATGTATGAAGGTGTTCCGGACTTCCCAGAGGCAGATCGTTTATGGGAGACAGTTGATAAATATAAAATTACACATCTCGGTATATCACCAACATTAATTCGTGCGTTAATGGCAAAAGGTGATGAGTATGTAAATAAACATTCGCTTAAGAGTTTAGAAGTATTCGCCTCAACAGGTGAGCCTTGGAATCCAGATCCTTGGATGTGGCTATTTGAAACGGTTGGAAAAAGTAATGTACCAATTTGTAACTATTCAGGCGGGACTGAAATTTCTGGTGGGATTTTCGGAAACGTCCTTATTAAACCAATTGCACCGATTAGCTTTAACGCTTCTTTACCAGGAATGGCAGCGGTTGTGCTCGATGATCAGGGCAATCCGATTCGTGATGAAGTTGGAGAATTATGTTTAGAGAAACCTTGGGTTGGTATGACGAAAAGTTTCTGGGAAGATGATGAGCGTTATGTGAACACATATTGGTCACGTTTTGAAAATAAGTGGGTTCATGGTGACTGGGTTGTTTATGATGGTGAACAATATATTATTACAGGACGCTCAGATGATACGCTAAACATTGCTGGAAAACGCATTGGACCTGCTGAATATGAATCTATTCTTGTGAAGCATAATGATGTCATAGAAGCTGCTGCGATTGGTGTACCAGATGATGTAAAAGGTGAAGTTTGTCATTGTTTTGTAGTATTAAGAGACAATGTAACATTCTCAGGTGAATTAAAGAAAGAATTAATGAGTTTAGTAAACTCTCATATTGGAAAAGCATTATGTCCAAAAGATATTCACATTGTAGAAGATTTACCGAAAACGCGTAATTCTAAAGTAATGCGACGTGTCATTAAAGCTGCTTATTTAGGGAAAGAATTAGGTGATTTATCGTCACTTGTGAATCCTGAGGTAGTTCCGTTTATTCAGGGGTTGCAGTCTAGTAAATTATAAAACTCGGAATGAGCTCTATTTAATTAGAGCTCATTTTTGTATTTACTAATATAAGTGAAGAGTAGAAGATAAAAAGAAGAGTGGAAATATTAAGGTGGAAAAGTGAGGAAACGGAAGATGGAAGTTAAACAATGAGACGGTTTATATATCTAACTTTTTAAGTATTTTGTATGTCTAAAATGACTAATATAAAGGGAATTCCACTTCTCTTAAAAATTTATAAATCTAATTAAGGTTGAGTTATGTTCGTTGTAATGCAACTAGCTAAAAACTTATCATTAAATGTAATTGAGCCTTCAACGGTGAATGGCATTTTAATTGTTAGGTTCTTACTCATATAATCAAATCCAATTTCCTGTTCACATTCGCCGTAATTGATCGAAGAAGATATTAGTGTGCCAGATAAAATATTGTAAACAATGGTTAAGCAAACTGGCTGAGTTAATCCTGGTAAAACACAAGGCATTGTATTTTAACCTCCTTTTCTATTAATAGGAAATGAAATGTAGGGGGGTTCGATTTTGGGGAAGAGTTAATAAATTAGGTTAAAGTGTAGAAATAAAAAATATTGTACAACATGTTTTAAATTGTAAATTTAATATGGAAAAAAAGTTTAGGTTTTGTTTATTAATTTAGGAGGGTGAGAGAGGAAGTAGAAGTTATACTTCTATTTCCTCTGAAAAATTACTTGGACTAAGGTTGAGTTAAATTCGTTGTAACGCAACTTGCCTGGAATTTGTCATTGAATATAAGAGTACCTTCACCAGTAAATGGCACTCTAATAACTAGATTCTTACTAGTATAATCGAATTCTGTTTCTAGAGTACAACTTCCACAATCAACAGTAGAAGATATTAGTATACCCGATGAAACATTATAAACAAGCGTTAAACAAAGAGGCTGTATTAAACCTGTAACAATACAAGACATTCTATTTACACCTCCTATGCTACTTATTAATAATAGTAAATGTAAATAGGATAACTTTTGAAACGGTAAATGCGGAAAAATTACAACAAATAGATAGAATATTTTTTGGTAATAGAAAGAAAGTTTTGAAGTAGATTTAAATAGTAATTTGATAGATCTTTCTAAAAAAATAGCTTTAACTCATATTTTCTATAGATACATACTGGAGTCAAATTATTGGAGGCCAGTTTAAAATTTTTAAATACAATTACTAAAGAGATTTTTTTGGGAATTGTACATAAATGAAGGGTTTAAATTAAAGGTAGAAACGGTAATGGATTAGTTTTTAATTAAAATAAAAAGATTTAGTACAAAAGTTTGTTTTTTCTTTTCTATGTTTTTGCCTCATACACTTTGAAGCTAGTGGACATACTATATTAATAGAAATGACTAGGGGGTGAGATTTTGGGATCTCGTTATAGTAATTCTAGAAAAAAGTGTTCATGTAAACAGTGTTCAGGCAAACAGGATGATTGTTGGGATGTTTTTGAAGAGTGTAAAAAAGAACATGAAGAGCAAAATAAGGCATGTGACTGTTGCTGTGTACAAGGAATTAGAGATGAGCTGAGAAAGTTAGTAAACAGATCAGTGCGTATTACAACAGGAACTAATAATTATGCAGGAACTGTTTCTTCAGTTACTTGTGATGTTGTAAAGCTTGCTAATAGTGCTGGCGTAGTTACAGTAATTATTTCAGTTTGTAAAATTGAAGCGATTGAACCATTGTTAACATAGGAAACATAGCATAATTAGGTTATGTTTTTTGTAAAGCCATTCTTATGAATGGCTTTATTTTCATTTCGTATAAAAGGAGAATATATTCTATATATAGAAATAAGTTTGAGGATATATAGAATGGTGTATGAAAGGAGAATGGAGTTGATTAAATTAGAATCCTTAAAAAGATCCGATTTCAAACAATTAATAAATTGGATTGATTCCGAAGAATTTTTAATACAATGGTCAGGAAATGCATTTACATATCCTTTAAATGATCAACAATTAGAACAATATATAGAAAGTACAAATACACTTGCATTCAAAGTAATAGATGAAGAGAGCAAAGAAGTAATTGGTCATATTTCACTTGGACAAATAGACAATATAAATAAATCTGCAAGAATTGGAAAAGTACTAGTTGGTGATACGAAAATGCGAGGACGTTCTATAGGGAAACATATGATGAAAGCAGTACTTCATATTGCATTTGAAGAATTAAAACTACATAGAGTAACACTTGGTGTTTATGATTTTAATACGTCCGCCATTTCTTGTTATGAAAAAATAGGATTTGTAAAAGAAGGTTTATTAAGGGATTCAAAAAAAGTAGGGGAAACGTATTGGAATTTATGGGAAATGAGTATGTTAGAATATGAATGGAGAGCTAAAATATAATTGTTTTCTATAATTATGTTAATTAAAAGGGGATTGGGGGAAAATGATGAATAAAAAGACGAAAATCATTACAATTGCAGCTGTTTCAGGAGGAGGTAAAACTACTGTTACAGAAGGGTTAACTCATAAGTTAATGAATTCAAAAGCACTATATTTTGATAGCTACACCTTTGATAATTGTCCTGCAGATATTTGTAAATGGATTGATGATGGAGCAAATTATAATGAATGGGTACTCACACCATTAATTAAGGATATTCAGCATCTTATACGAGATAGTAATGTAGATTATATTATTTTAGATTATCCTTTTGCATACTTAAATAGTGAAATGCGACAATTCATTGATGTAACCATATTTATCGATACACCTTTAGATATTGCGATGGCTAGAAGAATTTTGCGAGATTTTAAAGAAGATGCAATGAGTGAAATACATAATGATTTAAAGCATTATATAACATATGCTAGAAAAGCCTATTTGGAGGCGCTTCATACTGTAAAGCCAAATTCAGATATTGTTTTGGATGGAGCTTTATCTATAGATGAAATAATTAATCAAATTGAAGAAGAACTTTATCGGAGAGAAGTGATCGTTCATGGTTAAATGTATAGAGGAATATGTACAAGTTGATGATTTTAAAATGTATTCAAAAGTATTTCAAGGAAAGAAGTTGTAGCCTGTTTCAGCGAATTTAATTGGGAGAGGACTATAGATTTAGAAAACGGCTTGCACTGTAAATGCAAGCCGTTTTTTATATATAAGAAGATTTCCTAGTTGAAATCCTCGGATTTTCTTTGACGTATATGTAAGAACATTAAAATTGTTATAATGAAGAAAATCAACAATGTTTGTATAATCAAATTTTTAAACTGAAGCAAAACTGCCCAAGATGTAACAGCATCTTTAAAAGCTTGGAGTGCAGAGTATGAAGAAGGATCAAAGCCGTACTGAAGTAACTTTTTTGTTTCAATAAAAGTGCTGTTTTCATTTTCGGCGTCTAATATTACTGAAATAAGTCTAGTATCTCCTCGTTTTGCTGTACTGACAAAACTATAATTACCATTAGTTGAAAAACTAGTTTGTAAGCTATCAACACCTTGGTGTTTAATGTTTTTATTAAGGGAATATATCATTTTATTGGTGTTGAAAACTTTCGTATCTTTGAAGGTGAACTGGTAAGAGGTTAGTTTTGTAACGTTCAGTACATCTGGAAAGTCTGTTACTAATTGTGTTGCTAGTTTAGCAACTTCAATTGCTGTTGTAGTTGAAAGTTTATTTGTATCGTTATTCATTCCAGTAGCGTTTAGAAACGGAGATGATTGTGATAACTTTAGGTGTTTTGCTTTTTCATTCATTAACTGTGTGAATTTATCTTCGTTTCCAGCGATATGTTCTGCAAGGGCAAGTGCGGAACGATTATTGCCTGTTAGTAACAATGCATGTAGTAAATCACGAACCGTCGTTTTATCTTTCGAAGTTACTTGTATAGGACTCGTTTCTGCTCGGAAAACTTCGTTACTTATTTGTACTACTTCATCTAACTGTATAGTTCCTTCATTTAGTTGTTCCAGTGTGATATATTCAGTCATTAATTTAGATAAAGTAGCCGATTGTATAGGAGTTTCTTCATTTTTTGTATAAACAACTTCACCTGAATGAGCATCTATTAAAATAGCTGATTTAGCTTGAATAATTGGGCCATTTACATAAAGATAAAAATATAAAACGATAAGTGCAGTAATAACAAAAGATAATAATAAAATTGTGAATTTTTTTAAGAATTGCATAAGCGATCCTCCTATTATGACATCGATAATAATATTGTAAAAAGGAATGCTTAATTAGGAAGAAAGAAAAGGTAAAGAATTTCTAAAGAATTATAAAGGATTATTAAATTTTGGATGTTACTGGAAAATAAAAGGTCCAATTTCTTATATCGTAAGAAATTGGACCTAAAATTAAGCTGTATTAACATTTATATGGTTGTAGTTTTACAGTGAATGTTGTTTTTTTGTCATCACTATACACTTCAATTGTTCCTTTATGCAATTCGACAATACTCTTTGCAATTGCCAATCCGAGTCCAGATCCACCAGTGTTTGTAGAGCGCGATTTCTCAACGCGATAAAAACGTTCGAAAATATGAGGTAAATCGGTACTTGGAATAGGTTGGCCGTAATTGGTTATATCGATTGCAATCATATTATTACTTTCATAGGCAGTAATATCAATATAATCACCATCGTTACCGTAAGCGATAGCATTAATAATTAGATTTTCAAATACGCGTACTAATTTGTCTCCATCAGCTAATACCATTAACTTCTTTGATGGGAAAAAGGGGCGACAATCAATATTAGCCTCTTGAAGCTGTATTCGAAATTGAACGGTTAATTGTCCGAGAAGTTCTACAATATCAATAGGGACAGAATATAAACTTAATTCTTTATTTTGAACACGTGTATATTCAAACAAATCATTCATTAATGCATTAAGACGAGTTACTTTATCGTAAATGACTTGTATATAATGCCGTAATTCTACTTCATCTCTATAATTATCATGGTGGATTAAATTCACGTATCCAACTATAGAGGTAAGTGGAGTACGTAAATCATGCGATACATTTGTAATAAGTTCGCTTTTTGCTTGTTCTGCCTGTCTTTCTTCATCAATCGAGACTTTCAATTGTTCAACAATTTGATTAACCCCGCTTGCTAACTCTTCTAGATAATTATGGTTTACGATAGAAACTTTATGATTGAAGTTTCCATTTGCAATATAGCGAATCTCTTCTATCATTTTTTTTATACAAGTTTCATAGTAAAGCTTTCTTTCATGACGATAAAAAATGTATAGGTAGGATGAGAAAATAGAAAATAAAAATAAATAAGAGACAATCATCATCCATAGAGATTCTTTTATTCCTTTATATTTTTCATAACCAAAAATTCTAATGAATTCTTTACCAAGTTCGCTTAACGTAAGCGAACTCTCAATTACACTCGTAACGAGGCGATATATAATTAATTCAGTAATAGGAGTGAGTGTAATAGCTAATAAGAGCCAAAAAATAAGTTTCCATTTCGGGATATCTTTTAATATATCAAATGCTTCATTTCTCAATTTTATAGCCTACTCCCCAAACGGTATGAATAAATTTTTCTCCGTTCATTCCTGTTTCAAGCTTATCTCGTAAATTACTAATGTGGACCATTACAGTTTTATTTGAACCATAACCATCTTCATTCCAAACACGTTCAAATATTTCTTCAGAACTAAATACTCTTCCTGTATTACTCGCAAGTAAATATAAAATATCAAATTCAATAGATGTAAGCTTAATATATTCGCCATTTACTTTCACGGTATGATTATGTTTGTGTATTTCAGCAGAACGAATGCGAATCATACCATCTTCATTCTTTTGGGAAGTGGCATTTTGGAAAGATGATCGTCGTAGCAAAGCTTTCACTCTAGCTACTAATTCTAATGGATTAAATGGTTTAATCATATAATCATCAGCGCCTGTCATAAGTCCTAATATTTTATCCATATCTTCTGCTTTTGCACTCAGCATAAGAATAGGTACAGTATTATTTTCACGAACTTCTTGGCAAACTTCCAATCCATTTCGTTTTGGCATCATAATATCCAAAATCATAAGGTCAACTTCATATGTAGAAATCATTTGTAATGCTTCATCGCCATCATATGCTTTATAAATGTTATAGCCTTCATTTCGTAAATAAACAGCAAGTAATTCAACAATTTCTTTATCGTCATCAATAATTAATATATTTTTATTCATTATGTAGTTCCTTTCCTTACAAATCATTAACATTACTATAATATCAAACATTTATGTACTTGTAGCGATGATTCTGTATAAAATTTCATGTAACGTATTAAAAAAGGGATTACAACATTTATAACGAATACAAATAAAAAAGATATTTAAATACAACGTTATATTGAAAGTTAGGAAGAAGGGGACATACTACGATGTTATATAAGGATATATATTCATTTACTCCAACTGGAAAGATTGAAACTGATATAAAAGCTTTTCTATTAAAATACAATAAAGAAGTTACATATAAACATTCAATTCGAGTGGCAAATGAGTCTCGTAAAATTGCGGTTATGTATCATGTAAATGAAGAAAAGGCAACAATTGCGGGATATTTACATGATATTAGTGCAATTTTTCCAAATGAAGTACGGATTGTAGTTGCTGAAGAATTCGGAATAGAGATATTAGAAGAAGAACGAAAATTTCCAATGATTATTCATCAAAAACTTTCTAGAGTACTCGCAAAAGAGATATTTAAAGTGCATGATGAAGAGACTTTAAATGCAATTTGTTGCCATACGACACTGCGTAAACATGCAACGAAGATGGATTTAGTGTTATTTGTTGCTGATAAAATAGAATGGGATCAAAATGGGACACCACCATACTTAGTAGAAGTAAAAAAGGGGTTAGAAAAATCTTTAGAACATGCAGCTTTTGCATATATTTCATATTTGTGGGATAGAAAAGACACGTTGAAAGTTTTACACCCTTGGCTAGAAGATGCATATTGGCAGTTAAAAGAAATTGTAGAGTAGAAAGAATATAAAATACAGTTAAAAGAATATATGAATGAAATATTTACTGGGGTTACATTAGTACCATACATATATTAAACACTTATTTGAAGATATATTTTCAAAAGAAGATAAAGTGTTTTTAATAGCAAATGTTTATTGACTTAAAAAGGGAAATGTAAAAAATCCACACTTTTTTATTTGAAGATGAAGAAACTGACTTGTATTGTACATATCAATTTTCATTAAAATATTTCGCTGGTGATATAAAGTATAAATGATTTATTAAAGCGGCGAATCATGAAGATTTACCAGGTCTTTATCCCCGTTTAGGACGCAAAAAAAGAAATTTCTTATCCAGATGTATTTCTCATAAATGCAACAAAAGATATTATCATGTTTATGCATGATGATAGAGGAAGTGAAGTAATTTCGAAGAATAAAGAAACAATACGAAATTTATATGAGAAATATAAAGAGTGGATTCCAGATTATAAAAGAGAAAGCATAGATAAATTATTTAAATGACAGTGAGGGAAGTGAAGTTTGTAATGAAACGTATTGCAATCGTAGCCGCTTGGGAACCTGAACTTACGTATTTGCATCAATCTTATCCAAGTGAACGCATTGAAAAAAAAGCCGCTTGGGAATTTCATTTTCATACTATAAATGATCTGGAAATTATTTCAGTTATAACTGGTGTTGGGAAGGTAAGTTGTGCTAGTTGTGTACAATTATTAATTAGTGAGTTTCAGCCGGATGAGTTGTTTATGACAGGGATATGCGGGAGTTTATCAAATAAGGTGAAAAATGGTCATATTGTAGTGGCACTGAACGCAATACAACACGATGTCACTGCTGCTGGTTCGGGTGAAGATGTTTTTAACTTATATAATGGTAGAACAGCACCTATTGAAACAACAAAATCACTTGTAAGAAGAATAAAAAAAATACGATCGTATGATCCGATTCATTTCGGGACATTTTTATCTGGAGATCAACGTATCCGTAGTTCGGAAATGAGATATTTACTCCATACTGTATATGGGGCATTGGCAGTTGATCAAGAAGTGGCAGCTTTTGCTTATGTATGTCAAATCAATAAAAAACCTTTTTTATGTTTAAAAGCTGCTTCAGATCAAGCAAATGATAAAACGAAAGAGGAACAAAAAATCTTTAAAATGTTAGCATGTGAACGAGCGTGTGAGCATTTAATTGCTTTTTTACGTGTATATGAGATTAATGTAGTAAATCATAGATAGTAAGAGGGGTTAATATTGGAAAGTACAAATAAAATAGCTATTTTGGGTGCAAACGGAAAAGCTGGAAAAATTCTTGTAAATGAAGCGTTAGAAAAGGGATATCAAGTAAAAATATTAACGAGAAACTCTACAAATACAGAGAAAATAAATGAAAATATAGAGACTATTATTGGGGATGCACGTAACTTTTCAACGATACAAGACTTACTTCAAGGTTGTAGTGCTGTAATTAATGCAGTAGGTCAACCGAAAAATGAATCTTACATTTTTAGTACAGTAACGAAGCATATTTTAGAAGCGATGAAGGAGTCTAAAATAAAAAGATATATTCTAATTTCCGGAGGTTCTTTAAATGTTACGGGAGATCAGAAGGGAATTGTAAATAAAATAGGAGCTACTTTGTTTAAATTGTTTTTACCAAAAATGATGCAAGATAAATATAAAGAATTACAAATTATCCAAAATAGTGAGGTAGATTGGACAATTGTTAGATTACCATTTGTTATAGAGGGAAATGGTATTGGAAGTATAAAAGAGAGTTTAGTTGATATGCCAGGAATTAAAATACAAAATGGCGATATTGCACCGTTTGTTATAAAACAAATTAATAGTGATAGATATGTAGGGAAGTGTCCGTTCATTTCAAATTAAGCAGTAGAATTCAAAATTAAAGTATGATGTGACTAGTAGATCTTATGTATTTGAACGTTAAGTTTAACACGAGTAAGTGGGGGATAATTTTATATGATTCAATATAAAAGATGCAGTGAAATAAATATAGATTTAGTGTATGAAGCTTTTAGGGATGGGATTTCAGATTATATTATTAAGATGGAAGTTTCAAAAGAAGATTTTATAAAAAGGTTTTTTGGAGCTGAAGGGAATTCGTTAGAACACTCGTTTCTTTCTTTAGACGGTGACAAGCCAGTTGGTGTAATACTTGGTGGGATAAAGGATTATGAAAATATAAAAACAATGCGCTGCGGTACATTAGCGGTTCATCCGAATTATCGTGGTGTTGGTGTGAGTCAAAAGTTATTTGAACTGCATAAAGAAGAGGCGCTTCAAAATGAGTGTAAGCAACTTTTTCTTGAAGTCATTGTAGGTAATGACCGAGCGATTCGTTTTTATAATAAATTAGGCTATGAAAAAGTGTACGATCTATCTTATTATAATTTAAAAGATATGACTAAAATAATACATAAAGAATGTAAAGGAATTGAAGTAAAACAATTAGAATTCCCTGCTTTTAAAGTTGAAATTCAGAAATGGTTACACTTCCATATAAATTGGCAAAATGATATGGACTATATTGAAAAAACAAATAATTCATTTTACGGCGCATATGTCAATAATGAGTTAAAAGGTGCTATATGTATAAATGAACAAGGTAAAATTAGTTTTATTTTTGTAGACAAAGAGTATAGAAATCGTAGTATTGGATCAAAATTATTACAAGTAGCAAGAGATGAGTTGAATTTAGAAAGTTTATCAATTGGATTTCCAAATAACAATTTACTAGAAGGGTTTTTTAAGAAAACTGGATTTGAAAAGAATTCTTTAGCACAATATGAAATGTATTTATTGATATAATAAGCGGGAGAATTTATTCTTTCGCTTTTTATTTTTGTACTATATTGATATTTTACTTTGTATAATATTCTTTTTTTATGTAGAATAGATAGGATGGGAGGGGATGAAATGAATAATGGATTAAAGTTTAAGATTTGTGAATTGCATTGTTTCGTTCAAAAGACTTATTCTGATATGAAAATAGCATGTGATATTGCTATTTATCAAGAAAACACTTCTAAATATTTAATTTCATTAGGTTTTTTAAATAAATCATACATGACTTATATAGAAACAAAAAGATTTTATCGTGAAAATGAAGAGCTTGTAAGTGTAGAATTTGATAATTTCTTTGATACATATGATATATTAGAACAGGAGTTAAAAAAAGTTATTTCAACTGAAGATAAGAATCCTTCATTGTTACATAGTAGATTTGATCAGTTTCAGCAGAAAGTTGAAAATATAAATGACCTAATAAAAGTAATGCAAAATGCTCGTTAATGAATGCTTTTTCTGTTTTATATAGAAATTATGCATTAAAAATATATTAGGGTATTACATATTGAAGAGGTGACTTTTGTTGATTACAGAAGTCATCTTTTTACATTAGAAATAGATTGTATAAATTTTAGTAATTTCATATTTTAGGAAATCATAAGAGGGAAATAACATGAAAAATAAAAAAGAAATAGCTATAGTTGCATTAACAACAGGATTAGCTTTGACAAGCATAGTACCATACGAGAAAGGTTATGCGGAGGAAACGGATCAAATGCAAGTTGATATTCAAGAGGATTCGTTCCGTACAGGTGAACTTACAAAACCATCACAAAAAAAGCCAGAGAACGTAGTGAAAGATGCACTTAAGGAAAAGACGGAACATGCTTTGTCTCCAAAACAAGTTAGTGGAGACAAAGGGGTAGATTACAAGGTTCTTCAAAAACGTGGTTCATATGATGGGACTACACTTGTTCGTATGCAACAAATATATGAAGGTAAAGAAGTATACGGACACCAATTGACTGCTCATGTAGATAAAAAGGGTATTATTAAAAGTGTTTCAGGGGAAAGTGCACAAAACTTAGAAAAAGAAGATTTAAAGAATCCTATTAATTTATCAAAAGAAGAAGCAAAACAATATATTTATACGAAGTACGGAAATGATATTCAATTTATTTCTGAGGCAGAAGTTAAGGAAGTTATTTTTGTTGATGAAAATCGTGGGCAAGCTACAAATGCATATCAAGTTACATTTGCAGCTGCCACACCAAACTATGTATCTGGAACTTATTTAGTGGATGCTCATAGTGGTGATATGTTGAAAAATATGGTGCAAGAGTCAGATTTAAAAGTAAATGAAGAGCGTGTTGAAGCTATTCAGGAGAGTAAAAAAAGTAATTTTAAATCATTAACCGGGACTGGAAAAGATGATTTAGGAATAACTCGTACATTCGGTATTTCTGAACAAAGTAACGGGAAATATGCGCTTGCTGATTATACAAGAGGGCAAGGAATTGAGACGTATGATGTAAATTATAGAGATATTACTTTTGAAGAAAAATATTATCCTGGTATATTAACAACTAGCACATCAACAACATTTAATGACCCAAAAGCGGTAAGTGCTCATTTCTTAGCGACAAACGTATATGATTTTTATAAAGACAAATATAAGCGTAATAGTTTTGATAATAAAGGGAAAAAAGTAGTTTCAGTTGTACATGCATGGGATTCTGGAGAAACAAGTGATCCTAAAAATTGGGGGAATGCGTTTAGCGCTAATATTAACAATGTTAGTATGCTTATATATGGTGATCCAATGGTTAGATCGTTTGACATAGCGGGTCACGAATTTACACATGCGGTTACATCTAGTGAATCTAATCTTGAATTTTTTGGAGAATCTGGAGCAATTAACGAGGCGTTATCTGATATTATGGGAACGGCTATTGAGAAATATATAAATAATGGGGAATTTAATTGGACAATAGGAGAACAAAGTGGATCAGTTCTCCGTAATATGAAAAATCCATCTTCAGTCAAATTTTTTAATGGAGTACCGTATCCAGATGATTATAGCAAATACAGTGATTTAAACGGAGAGGATAATGAGGGCGTTCATTTCAACTCAAGTATTATTAATAAAGTCGCGTATTTAATTGCACAAGGTGGCACTCATAACGGTGTAACTGTAAATGGTATTGGTGAAGATAAAATGTTTGATATTTTCTATTATGCAAATACTGATGAATTGAACATGACTTCTAATTTCTCTGAATTAAGATTAGCGTGTCTTAAAGTTGCAACAAATAAATATGGGGCAAATTCCATTGAGGTTGAAACGGTCCAAAAAGCTTTTGATGCAGCAAAAATTAAAGGAACAGTGAAAGAAAACGAAAAAACTGAGGCAAACCAAGTCCCAGAGCTAACAGTACCGCCAACAATTACACTACGTGTCGGTGATAAGTTTGACCCAATGAGCAATATAAAAGCTATTGATAAAGAAGATGGTGATTTAACAAATCGAGTAGAACATAAAGGTGATGTAGACACTTCTAAACCAGGCAAATACATTGTGGATTACTCTGTCGTTGATTCTCAAGGTGGGAAAGCAACGGTAACACAGACCGTAATTGTAGAGAGGGATGGAGAAACATCAGATCTAAAACCTACATTAACAGTTCCTATTGCAACGACAATTACTGTAGGAGAATCATTCGATCCGATGGCAAAAGTAAAAGCTATTGATAAAGAAGACGGCGATCTTACTTCTAAAGTAAAAGTTGAGGGGGAAGTAGATACCTCTAAAGTCGGTACTTACATAGTAACGTATACAGTTACAAATTCTAAAGGCCATGAAGAAATTGCGAAACAAACTGTAACAGTCACAGGTAGAGAAGAAGTTAAGAATGACATACCAATACTAAAAGTACCTTCTACAACTACAATTACTAAGGGAGATGAATTCAATCCAATGGTAGGTGTATCAGCTACGGATAAAGAAGATGGTGATCTTACTTCTAAAGTAGTATATAAAGATATTGGAGATACCACTAAAGTTGGTACTTTTGAAATAATATATAGTGTCACAGATTCTGTAGGTAATAAGGTACATGCCATACAAAAAGTATTAGTGAAGGATACAGACGCTAGCAAAGCTAAAGGTAGTACTAATAACAGTAATAACGGTAATATCCAAAACAACAGTAATTCCGATAAAAAAGAATCTACATATAAAGAGCTTCCAAACACGGGGGGCAGTACAACTAATAGTACAACAATGGGCTTATGGATGGTTTTTGCAGGTATAGTGTTCACTTTAGTTCGCAAATTTAGAAAAATATAAAAGTAGATAGTACAGCTTATTCGTTTGAAGAAGGTGTAAGAGCTGCTGAAATTTGCTATGAATTTTTAAAGCAAGAGGGGCATATTCGGTGCGGTGTTCCTGATGCATTTTTTCGAGATGAGGCGTACCAAAATGTAGTTCAAATAGGTGGACCTGGCCCAAAAGATCACCCAGCAGCAAGTCATAAAATTGTCCATACCTATAAAACACTAACGAAAATGTTTGAAACTGCTGGATTTGAGGTAGTTTTACTTGAATATTGTGATGAAAATAGTCAGTTTTATTATAATGAATGGGATGCAAACGACGGTGTTATTTTCCGTTCGAAAAGGTATGATTCTAGAAATAAAGGTGATAAACTTGGTTTTCCATCGTTAATTGTTGATGCGATTAAGCGGTAAATCATTCAACAAAAACAGGAGTAATTCTATAAATTTATGAGTCGCAAATGTGGCTCTTTTTATTTGAGCGTAAGTCTATATTTTGGGAAGAAACGTGCATAAATGATATTTATTTTTCAAGATTATTTAAATTGATTTAGAAAAGATTAAAGTTTTTCTCATCACGTTTAACTTTTAATTACTACTTCGTTTATATAAAGATTTATTTTATATTTATATTCGTGTAAAATAAATTAAGAACATACATTCTATATAGGGAGGCAATCAATATGATAGCTGAAATCGGGAAACTAACTAATGGATATATTGTAAAATTTGAACGTCATTTTTCATATTCGATAGAAGAAGTTTGGTCAGTTTTAACAGAAAATAGTAAGTTAAAAAAATGGATGTCCAATTTGCAGATTGAAAGCCTTAAAACAAATGGTGTAATAAAGTTCGACATGATGGATGGTTCATTTATAAATATTGATATTATAGAGTGTCAACAAAACTCAGTGCTTGAATTTACTTGGGATAAAGATCGGGTCCGATTTGAAATACATAAAGAGGATAATGGAACTCTTTTACTTCTCCAAGAATATATTCACGAATTAACTGATCATACACCGAAAGATATAGCTGGTTGGCATATTTGTTTAGATCTTTTTTCTGCCGTTCTAGAAGGAGAAGAAAAAGAATTTTCTAAAGATAAATGGCAACAATGGTTTGAAATATATAAAGATAAGGTTCTTGAAGTAAGAGGGTAATAACGTTAAAAGTTATATTAATTATGTAATTATTATATTATAAAAATGATTATTAATATTAAAAATGGTTGATGAGTGGTATTGTCTGTTTATTAATCTTTTCGTTTTATTGTCTGTTAAATTTATCCTAAAATAGAGCCAATCAAAGTAGCTTCTGTAACAGTAAGCGGAAGTTATGAACAAATGACAAACGTAAATGAAGCAGCCGCAAAATGGATTGAGACAGAAGGTTACGAATTAGCAGGCCCGATGTTTAATATTTATCATGTGAGTCCGGGAATGGAGTCGGATCCTAATAAGTGGGTTACAGAAGTTTGTTATCCAGTTAAATGGTTATCCAGTTAAATGATTGTAAAGAAAAAAGGCATTATAATATGCCTTTTTTCTTTATAAACTTATCCGTAATTGCAATTAACCAATCATAGTTATCTTTCCTTCTATTATAGTTTTCGTATCGGACTATATAAAGCAATAAAGACTTCAATTAATTTAGTAAAAGCAGCTAAAGCAAATACAAAGACAGGATTATAAGCTGAAATAATGCCTCCTACTAATGCCCCGAGTGGCATAGCTAATCGTGTAAGTACACGTGAAAATCCTAAAACTCTCCCTTGCATATTTGATGGAACTGTTTCCTGGCGAACTGTGGCTACAATGGTATTCCATGCAATATTGCAAGTCATTGCAATACCGAAAGCAATTCCAGGAACGAACCAATATGTATTCCAAAGTGCAAAAGTTAAGCCAATTGCTCCAACAAATAGGAGTAAAGGAATTAGTATACCGCGCTGCAACCTCTTTTCTAAAGGAACTGCAATCAAGCTTCCTAAAAGACCACCTATTCCAATTAATGAATAATTAACCCCACTTTGTTCTGGGGTAAGATGTAATGTGGATAATAAATAATACATGAATATACCTAAAACTGCACTTGCTCCAAAGTTTCCTATCATAGCTTGAAAAGATAAAGCTAAATTTAAACGGTCATTTTTGAGCCATTTACATCCATTAACCAAATCAGCTAGTACATTTTGAAGTGTATTTTTATCTTGGCATTTCTTGTTTACGGTTTTCATAGACGGTAATAATATCACAGCAATTAATGTTGCAATAAATGAAAGAACATTAATCCAAAGCATCTGAAAGCCGCCAATAAAAGAAATGAAAACCCCAGCTATCATTGGATCAAATAAACTAGCCAATTGATTAACCATTTGATAGAAAGAATTGGCCTTCGTTAAGGATGCTCCAGCAATTTGCGGAATGACTATAACAGTGGTTACATCAAAAAGCATGGACATAACTGCTAACATAAAAGTAATTATGTATAAATGCCAGATTTCTAATAGATGTAATGAATGTAGTATTGGAACAAGACTTACTAAAATAATATTAGTAATATCCGCTACCAAAAGTAACTTTTTTCGATCATAACGATCAATTATTACACCAACTAAAGAGCCAAATAAAACGATTGGCAATACGTTAATAGCAAATAAAGAACTCATAATTACAGCTGAACCGGTTAATTGATAGGCAATCCAAGGTAACGCAAAAGTATATAGTGAATCCCCAATTCGTGAAATGAGTAAACCCAAAATAAAAATCTTGTATTTTTTAGAAAAAGTTGTCTTTACGGTAAGGCTACGTTCTTGTATAAGTTTCACACTGTTTATACCACCTTTATTATAGAGGAATTTGAAAAAAAGCCGTCCAATATTTGTTATGTATAGAATTCTATGATTCTTTTGTGAATCCTACTTTTTAGATGTATTTTAAAATTTTAAGGCGGAAATAAAAATGAAGGCTTTGGATTGAAGATTATTTAAAAACATAATAAAATTATAGTAAATTAGTTTGTAAGATGGTTAATTTAGGAGGGGAAATATTGATACATATAGATAAGAATGTATGAACATCTGGTGCATATGTAATGTATAAGGATTTATTTGTTTTTCAAGTTGGACCAACGAGTAAAGGTGATACATTAGGTGTAGTAAGACTTGGAGGACATAAAGAGGCGGATGAAACAGCAGTAGAAACCGCTAAAAGAGAAGTGGAAGAAGAAGCTTCTATGGATATTACTATATTGAATTCACCAACTACATATTATAAAAAGTATTGGAATGCACAATCTAAGAAATTAAAAGTAGAAAATGAAGTCAATCCAATATTAATTATTGATAGCCCGGATGAAAGTTTATCTATCATGTATATTGCCTATTCAAAGATGCTACCTAAACCATCTTCTGAAACGAATGGACTACTATTACTTTCATTGAATGATATTGAATTAATTTGCACTGGGAAAATAACATTAAATAATTATATAAATCAAGGCGGAGTTGCTATATTGAAAGAAAAAATGGATAAAGAGTTAATTTTACAACCTTTTCCACAACTTATGTTTTTATCAGAACTTTTAAAAGAGGATCCTGTATTACTTCAGCAGTTTCTAAATTAGAAAAAAACTTAAAAATGTATCTTTATTGATGGTGTGTATCAAACAAAAAGACTTTTGAAGCTAACATATGCATACTAAAGTTGTAGTTTTTATATGAAAAATCCATCCTTCCGTTTGATTTTATCTATTTATAATTGTAATACAATACAAATAGATAATAAGAAACAAGGGGGAATGTAATGTGATTACACATATTACAGATATAAAACTACAAACGATTTCCATAGAAGGGGTAAAACAAGTTTATAAGGACATATTATGTTTCCCCATAAAAAAAGAAACGACATCATTTATTCAATTTGAAGTAACACCGTACACTACAATTAGTTTTCAAGAAGTATATGAACCAATTGCATCTGCGCACTTTGCTTTTGAGATTCCATATTCAAAATTTCATGAAACTGCAAGATGGCTTGAAAAGTCTGGATTACTCATTGTGAAATGGAAAGATGGTCATACAATTGATGAAGAGAGCGGCCGATTCAACTTATATTTTAGAGATGGTGATGGAAATCTACTCGAAATGATCGCACATAGTTATGTTAAAGAAGATGTATTAGTACCGCAGTCACCTTTAAACATTTTATATATAAGGGAAATCGGTCTTCCCGTTAAAAGTGTACCTGTTTTTACGGAATGGTTAAAATCAAATCTAAATATGAAAACGATGGAAGGTGGGGATATTTTTAACTTTGTTATAGGCGGCACTGCATACATTGTTGCAACTTGGTGGCAGCGACCGTGGATTCCAATCGCGATGAAAGCTTTACCACCGAAAGTACATGTTTCTTTCGGAACACCAGATCAAGCATTTTTACAACAAATTCAAAATAAATTTAAGAAACATAGTATTCCATTTGAGTGTAAACATAATGAAGTATTATTTATTCAGCAAGGATATACATTTTCAATTGTGCATACATCAGAATTTCATTCGGATATTCCTAAACAATTAAACTTACCGCTTTCTATTTAATGATGGAAAGCGGTAAGTTTTTTATATTTTCATGGAGAAGGGTTTCTGCCAAATTACAATGAATTTATAGAGGAGTATAAGTTGTTAGCTTAATTTACTGTAAGGAGAGAAATGAATTGAATCTAGAAAATCAGATAGCAAAAGGAAATACTGCCAACATATATCTTTATGAAAAGAAGGTTATCAAATTATTCAATGAATATCTTCCGGATACAGAGTCTATGAATGAAGCAAAAAAACAAAAATACGCTTATTCATGTGGGCTACCAGTTCCAAACGTATTTGAAGTGACAAAGATACAAAATAGACAGGCAATTATTATGGAATACGTAAAAGGGGACAGTATTGGCGATCTCCTGCTTAATAATTTAAATGAAGCAGAGCGTTACATAAATATTTGTGTTAATGAACAAAAAAAGATTCATGCTATCTGTATGAACACAGATGAAATAGAATCAATGAGAGTAAGGTTAGAGCGACAAATTAAATCTGTTCATAAAGTAGATGAAAAACAAAAGGGAAAGATATTAGATAAGTTATATTCAATTAAATTTGAACCTAGATTATGCCATGGTGATTTCCATCCATTTAATCTAATTTTGAATAATAAGAAAGCGAATATTATAGATTGGGTTGATGCTAGTGCGGGTGATCTTCGTGCAGATGTGTTTCGTACATATTTGTTGTACTCACAATATTCGGTAGAATTAGCGGAAATGTATTTGCAAATATATTGCAGTAATACCGATCTTACAAGAGATGAAATCTTTCAATGGGCTCCTATTATTAGCGTAGCTAGATTTACCGAGAAAGTATCGCCGCAAAATGAAGTGTATTTGAGCAAACTTTTGAATCAGTATTTATAAGTTGTAAAAAAGGTTGTCTAGTAGATAATTAATAATTGCTGCTGTTTAACTACAAGGAAACTTAGTTAAACAACAGCATTTTTAAACATTGATATAGGTATACTTATTTTCAATTTTCATCCTATAAAGGTTCATTATCCGTACTTGTTCCTCAGTTAATTCTTCTTTATCCCAATACATATGCATTAAGTTATATTCAAAAATCTCCTTTAATTTAATAAATAATGGAAACTTGTCTATCATTTCTTTAGGTAGTTCATTTTCTTCTTGATACCCTTCAAATAGTGCTTTTGTAATGGAATGCTCATACTCAACGATATTTGCATTTCCAGCAAATGAATATTCTAAAGCACTATAAATAGGAACTGCTAAATCGAATATATAAAAATGTTTTTCACAGTCTTGAAAATCAATCATTGTTAAGTTTGAATTATTTTCAACTAAAATATTTTCTAACCATAAATCTCCGTGAATTAAGCCGTAATTTGAAGTGGATTTTTGTAACTCTTTTATAGAAGTTAAAACATCAGATGCAATTTCTCTTATAGTAGTTTCTTCTTGAGGGATATACTTAAGAAAATTATATTCTTCATTTTCATACCAATCGTTTATATGTTTAACTGGTTTAGTCTTTTCAAAGCTTTTAGAAATACGATGTAATTTTCCAATTTGTTTACCAAGCTTTTTAAATATTTTAGAATCCCATTCGTACTTTGGTAAATGTATACCAGGCGCAGCTTTATATAATACGGCAAAAATCTCTTTATCTAATGTTAACTTTTCTACAAAATCCCCTTGCAATGAAGGGATGATTGGTGGAACAGATAAACCGTTTTCGTATAGAAAATTCGTATATGTAACTTCTTCTAATTGTTCTTCATATGTTTTGTAGTTTGTAATTCTAATGAAGTATGTTCCTTGATCTGTGAGACATTCATACATCTCATTTGTTATTGGTGTAATGTTAATAAAATTCAACGGATATAGTTCATTTATGAATTGAAGTATTTCTTTTTCTAGTTTGTTCATTGTAACGCCCTTTCTAAACTTTTATTTTTTTATTAGAGAATTAAAAGAATCTTATTTTACAAAATTCTAGTTTCATTTTTGAAATCCTTTAAAATGAAATATGATGTAAATTGACCTTTAATAATTAGTTAGGTCTTGCAAGCATACGAATTAACACTAAATTGAAAAATGAATAGAAGGTATGTCAAAATAAGATAGGTAAAAAATATAAAACTAATACTCATATATAGATTTTATAGAATGGCTCATGTTTTAAAACACAAGAAATATCAAAAGAATGAAACGCACTTCTCTTATACTTTTATATAAGGAGTGAAGGAAATGAATGAACATATACAGCAGATGATTGACTGGATTGAGGTCAATTTAAAAAAGGAATTTTCATTAGATGAATTGTCCCGTTATATGGGGTATTCTCCTTATTATTGTTCTTTTAAATTTCACCAAGTAACGGGTTTCAGTATTAGACGCTATATTCTTCTTAGAAGGTTATACTTATCTATAGAAGATTTAAAGAATGGTAGGAAGATAATAGATATCGCATTGGATTATAATTATTCTTCGCAAGAGGCCTATAGTAGAGCTTTCAAGAATGTTTTTGGAATGAATCCAAGAGAATTTCAACTTAACCAATTGCCTATTCAATCATTTGTTAAACTCAATATAAATAAGGAAGGAGAGTTTAATATGAATATTTCTAGAAAAATAGAGGTTGAACAATTACGAAATGCGAAGAGCGAGCTGTTTGATAAAGATGTATTAAACATATTGAATGGTCAAATGATGTATGAAGAATTTAAAAATGAAAAGCTAATGGGTGATTCTGATTACGCACCATTTAATGAAGCGATGTGTGTAAACCAAGTTACTACACTAGTTTTTGATAAAGAATTTATTAAGACAAGGGCAGCAGGACATAACAGTTCAGTAGAAAGTTACACAAAAAAGGTTATAGATCCATTAAAGAAACTTTTTACGAAAGAGTATAAATGTATTGTTTTATGGTTTGGTGAAGATATGTTTTGTCAAATGAACTTACTTACAATACTTTCATACCTTGAACAGTCTCGTTATGAGGGGAAAGTATACTTAAATAGCTTCAGAGAAGATGAATTTAAAGTAAATCAAATTGAACTTGAATTAGGAAATTATTCTTCGGTATACAATGAAGTATTAGTAAATCATAAAAAGACTTTCTATAAGGTACCACCTGTAATGTATCAGGCTATAGATCTATATTTAAAAATGCTAAAAGAAGATAATGCTGTAATGAAATTTATCTCTAAAAATAAAGATTTATCAACTCAAGAATTATTAACAAAGTTGTTTCAACTATTTCCAACAATCGGATATGGTGATTCTCAGTATATAGAGCTGATTAATAAAATAAAGAAGAAAGCTACACCAAAAATATAGGTGCAGCTTTCTTCTTATAATTGCTCAAGTAATTCTAATTCTTTTTCTACAAATGCCATTAGTTCCTTAATTGTTTCGCTAGAAAAATCAAAACGAATTCCAGCAGCTTCATATACTTCTGTTAAAGATTTAGAGCTACCTAATGATAAGGCCTTTTTATAATTTTCAAGTGCTTGCTTTGGATCCTCTTTATATTGTTTATACATTTGTAATGCACCAAGTTGGGCGATCGCATATTCAATATAATAAAATGGTACTTCAAAGATATGGAGTACAGGTAACCAACTCGTTGCTATCCAGTTTTCGTAGCCATCAATATGTATGACGCTAGACTGATAATGTTTTTGAAGTTGTAAGTATTTTTCATTTCTTTCTTCAGAAGTATGACTTGGATTTTCATACAGCCAGTGTTGAAATTGATCGACAATAAGCATAATAGGTAAATATGAAATAACATCTTTAAAGAAGTTAATTTTTGCTTGTTTTAAATCTTTTTTGTCTGTATAGAAGGTATCCCAATAATTAAGCGAGAATAACTCCATTGTCATACTAGCTAGTTCAGCTGTTTCAGCTGGAATTTCTATATACTGTCGTAATTTTAATGGTTTTATAAGTTCGTTATGAATACTATGACCCATTTCATGTATAAAAGTGATAATATCATTTTGTGTATAATTTAAGTTCATAAAAATAAATGCTAATTGTGAAGCTGGTAAGTACTCACAAAAGCCTCCAGATGCTTTTCCTTTGCGGCTTGTTAAATCAAGACAATCGTGTTTATACATTCGGTTTAATAGTGTTGAAAATTCAAGATCTAGTTTGTTAAAGATATGAGTGCTCTTTTCAATTAAATCATTTTCATTTGCAATTGGTTTAAGTACTTTTTGATCTGGAGTTACAGCTGATACATCCCACGGGCGAAGCGTATCCACTTGCAGTTTCTCTTTTTTCTCTAGTAATATTTTATCTTTAAGAGGCACAACATACTTACGTATGGATTCAGCTAGTTCATAGCAATCTTTCGCTGAATAATCAAAACGCTCGTATTTTTTGAACATATAATCGCGATAATTCTCTAGTTGAATATTTTTTGCTTTTTGATGGCGAATTTCAATTAATTGATTTAATATGTTTTGGAGTTCTTTTTCAACAGATAAAAATTGTTCAGAAATAATGGTTTTGGCCTTTTTACGGATGTCACGATTCGAATCTTGTAAATAGGATTGTAATTCTGTTATCGTTTTTTCTTCTCCGTCCCAAATTCCAATTAATCCTCCAGTGATTTCAAAGTACTCTGTGACTAATTTGTCTTCCTTTACTTCTAATTCAATATTTTCCTCACAAAATAACTTTTGAGCATTTTTTATTTTTGCATCCAACAAACCATATACGTTAGAATCTAATTCTATTCGAAAAGGTGACTCTAAATATTTATTATCCAATAAATTTTGGTACCGTTTTAAAAGTGGCTTTACAAATTGTTGATCATGTTCAAAAGTATCCTTTATTTTTTCATCATCCGTATTACATTGAAAGGCGATATAATGTGCTCTTAATTGTTCTTCGATTTCCCAAATCACTTTTGACTGCTCTTTTAACCAGCTTTCTAGGTCTAATTTTGAAGAAATCATTTTATTTAATAAAGACGAAAGAGTTTTTTCTAATTGTAGTACATTACTAATATCAATTGTATTTACACGTTGCATTACATATCCCTCACTTTTTATTTATTCATAGAGATATTCTATTTATTAATTGTAATTTCCTTGTTAAGAGGAGGAAATGTGAAATAATGTTAAAATTAAAAATGATAGAAAGGATGTATTTCTTTTTACTTTATAATGACTGTGAGAATGAGGGACCTTTTAAATACTTCTATAAGGGAGTGAAAGAATGTATAAGTATTTACATATTTTAAATGATATAGAAAAAATGATTCAACATGGAGAGATAAAAGAAGGACAGAAATTACCATCAATACGGTCACTCGTTGCGCAATATGAATGTAATAAGGCAACAGTTATACGTGCGCTTCATGAATTAGAAAAGCGTCACATTATATATTCTGTCCCTCAAAGTGGATACTACGTTGTTAAGAAATCTGGGAGTACTATAGAAAATAAAGAGATAATTGATTTCGCTTCTTCAGCACCAGATCCAGATGTTTTCCCATATTTAGATTTTCAGCATTGCATTAATAAGGCTATTGATACTTATAAAAATGATTTGTTCGTATACGGAACACCGAAAGGCTTACCATCTTTAATTCCAGTCATTCAAAAACAGTTGGCAAATTATCAAGTGTTCACGAAAGAAGACAATATTTTTATAACGTCAGGCGTACAACAGGCACTTGCAATATTAACTTCTATCTCATTTCCAAATGAAAATGAAACAATATTAGTTGAACAGCCAACGTATCATTTATATATAGAATATCTAGAAATAAATAAAGTTCCAGTAATTGGTATCAAACGTACGAATGAAGGTATTGACTTAAATGAATTGGAACGTATTTTTCGAACAGGTAAAATAAAATTCTTTTATACAATACCAAGATATCATCATCCGCTTGGAACTTCTTATTCTAAAGACGAGAAAGAAAAGATCGTGTTATTGGCTAAGAAATATAATGTATTTATAGTGGAAGATGATTATTTAGCAGATTTAGAAACAGATTCAAAAGCCGATCCATTATATAGCCTGGATCATGGTAATCATGTCATATATTTAAAGAGTTATTCGAAAATTATTTTTCCAGGTTTACGAGTTGGTGTAGCAGTTATTCCACCGATTATTTCGAGTGCTTTCCATACATATAAAAAAATTTTAGATATCGATAGCCCAATGATATCCCAAGCTGCTTTAGAAATTTATATAAAGAGTGGCATGTTCGAACGCCATAAAAATAAAATTCAATCTTCCTATAATAATAGATCTAAAAAACTAGCAGAAGCATTAGAAAGGATGCATAGTGAAAACCCGCTTCTATTCACATATAAAAAGCAAAATACAATTGGAATCCATACTTGTTTAGAAGTACATAAAACAAGTATTTCGGACATGTTGATACAAAGACTAAGTGAAATACAAATCAGTATTGATTCGATTGATAAAAATTATGTGAGAGGTTTTCCGAAACAAAGACTATTAAAGTTAAACGTATCGAATGTAAAGGAAGATAGGATTGAGGAAGGAATTCGTAAAGTAGTGGAGGAAATCAAACAAGTGGAACGTCTAAATTTTCAATTTAAAAAAAGAATAAAATGAATAAGGAGGTTTGTTGTGAGGCGTAAAATAATTCTCTTGTTTGTGTGTACCGTTGTAATAATTTGAGCTATAGTTGTGACTAATTATTATAAAAAAGAAATGCATTGTCGTTGGTAAGTATTCAAGAGGTATTATCATAGGTCAAAATAACGAACCTATATTTAATGTGAAAATTTATGAAGATTCTATTAAAGGTAAGGAACGCAGTATTTCAAATGCAGAAGGTGAATTTGAAATACTAGATGGGGTATGTGGTGAGATTGTTTTACAATTCGTTACTCCAGATGGAGAAATCTATACGAGGAAATATGATAGGAAGCATATACCAAAAGTTATAAAGCTTAATTAGAAACATAAAGGTGAATAAGATGAAACCATTACGGAAAAAGTAGCAGTTGTGGTCGGAGCAACTATATATGTAACTGGATAATTATATATTTTTTAAGAGCACTCTTAGCAAAGGGTGCTCTTTTTCATCATAAATATTTACTTAGCATCTTTTTAAAGTGATTTTTATCATAATTTACATATTGTGTAGCTGTATTTCGTATTGGATCTCCCGCGTAAAATCTTTCGTATAATTCGTGTCTTGATCCTAATGGGCTTCCAATAATATCCCAGGCTAACTTAAATAATTTTGTGCGTTGTTCGGCATCTATATTTGTTCCTTTAAAGTGCTTTTTTAATAAATCAGCTATTGGACTCTGGAAATCAATCGAGCTTGAAGGAAGTTGAATGAAGCCACCTGCTCCAATTAATTGTAAAATTTCTATTGCGCGGGGATAATATTTAGAACCAAGATTCCTTGCAGTTTCGATATATTTAAAGTTTGGTAAATAAGTTTTTGTTTCATTTGTAGTACCTTCAACTTCCGCAGCAATTAAAAGTGCGCGAATTGTTTCGATTTGCATAATTAATTCTCCAAGTTTTTCTTGAACATGCAAATAAGTGTGAGCTCCAATTGCTTCAGCAATTTCAAAAGCAATCGCAGTTATAAATTCTAGCTTTATTAGTAATCGTACTATAGCTTGATGATAAGCTAAACTACTAGAAGCTGTATCTGATTTTATAGCCCAAATTGCTTCTGGATTGTTATAAAGTAAAACACGTTCCCAAGGGACAAATACATTATCGAAGATTAATAGTGCATCCATTTCATCATACTGTGAGCTAATAGGGGAATCAACTGTGCTTGAAGTTGTATTTGCATATGGTTCTCTACAAACCATATGTAATCCTGGAGAATTGGCTGCCACGATAAGAAAGTGAGCTAAATCTTTTTGAGCGTCAGTCAGTTTTGTTAATGGGTAAATTAATAAATCATTTGAATAAGGAGAAGCAGTTCCTATCATTTTCGCACCACTTAAATAAATTCCATCAGAAGTTTCCTTTGTAACTCTTAGCAACCCTAAGTCATTTGCATTTAACATTGATTCTGTTGAGCGATTTATTTGCGGATCACGTTGGACTACACTTAAAAACAAGTGATTATCCCTAGCTTTTTCGTAATAAGATGCGATTTTATCTGGAAACTGTGCATCGAACTTTTTATAAAAATCTCTTGATACGTACCAGCCAGTAAGTCTCGATCTTGCGTAATCAGATAGTCTACTCATTACACCGTCTGTAGCATAACCCCATGTTTCAAATGCAGTTCTTCTCATTAATAATTCATTATAGGAATTCGGAACTAAAAATGATTTATGAACAAAGTCTTTCGTTTTTGGGCTCACATATCCAATAGAATCTCTCTGTTTGGGATCATCAAATAACGAAAATAAATTAGAAATGGTACATAGTGTCCCCGAAAAATTGTTGTCTGTAGTTACATCTACTTTTTTCCATAGAGCCAAACATTTCGACCATCTTGTAAGCTCTTTATATAGTGATCCTTTAAATTTTGCATATTTCCTCCTTTTAAAGACTACTCATATATTTGTACATCTTTTAATGGTGGTGAATATACATGGAATGTTATTGCTGTTGAATCTGTAGCATTATACATTTTATGCACAGTATCTTTTTTTACGGTGAAAATATTTCCCTCTGTAAACTCTTCAATCCATTCTCTATTTTTTTCGTACGTAATATTTTGTAGCGTACCATTGACTATTAATATACATCCTATAGATATTCCGTGATCATGAATAAGAGTCTTTGCTTTTCTAGGGAAATTTAATACTAAAATCTCCACAAATTCAGACTTATAGATAACATTTCTTCCGTATTCAAGGTTAAGTGGTGAAGTAATAAAAGGAGATATTTTATGAAGTGTAATATTTAATGATTGAATAGCGGATATTAGATTTGCCGTATCATAGTCACATAAGTTATGAAACGCTTTTTTTATGTTATGAATCAATTGCATGTAAAACTTCCTCCTAAGCATGTACATTAAAAGAAAAAGTAATCTAATATTATATAGAGCGTAGTGAATTACATAATATTGTATTGAAACATTAAAAAAAAGTGACTTCTTTTACTTAGGAAGATTATTTAATTTAAAAATTAAGGTAATTACTTCCATTAACATGATATGCTTGAACTATATACTTTTTTATTGGAAAGGTGATGAAATAAATGGCAGTTCTTTTAATGGAAAATCTATTTCAAATGTCTATTGTTTTATTACTTCTATGTTCATTTTGTTTTTATAGATATTTAAAGAAAATCAAAAGGGAAAGAAAGCTTACAGGTTTTGAAATTACGATGTATATCATGACGCAACTTGCGTATTTCATTTGGGCGGCAACAACTTTTCTTAAAATGTTGTCAGAATAGTTAATGTAGGGCTAATTGTTTATTAGGTGCTGGGCAGAAATGTACGGTAAACAAAGGCAAAGGACAAAGATAGGCTTATAGAATTAGGTAAATAAATATAGTCGGTATCTAGATTGATTACAATCTCACTTATAAAGTCTTTACAAAAAGAGCAGGGAATACGGTCATAATTATGTCGAACACAAAACAAATCGATGACACCACCGTTAGAAATCCCCTCATGTTTTACATTCAAATACATCCTTTTTAATTTCGTAATTGAAACGCATTGTCCAGCTACATACTCATTTATACCATATCCATCAAATTCAATTATCATGTTATCACTGTTGGGTGCTAGCCAACGTTATAGCTTAAATTTTTGATGAATCTATTATATATTGTTTGAAATTTAGTGAGAATAAATTTTATAAAATGAGAGGGTTATAAATGGAACAAAATAAAATAGTTTTAGAAGGACCAAAATACCTTAAGTGGAAAACGTGTAAAATAAAGTCTATACAGGATGATGAAATTATCGTTAAAACAATTGCAGGTGCAATAAGCATTGGAGCAGAGTTACCTCAGTATAATGGATCCGATGTTACAGATACACATCCTATTTATCCAAGAAAAACTGGATATGAAGGTTACGGTGAAGTGATTCAAGTTGGTAATAAAGTAAAGAATTTAAACATAGGCGATAAAGTAGTTTCTTTTTATGGACATGAAACGATAGGAGTAGTTAAGGGGTATAAAGTAATTCGAGTACCTAGTTATATAAAACCTAAAGTCGCTTTATTATCTATTCTTTCGTGTGATGCTGCTAAAGGTATATTGAAATTAAATCCGCGACAAGATGAAAAGGTACTTATAACTGGAATGGGAGTTATCGGTTTACTTGCTTTTTATTTCTTAAAATACTATGTAGGTGTTAAGCATGTAGATGTTGTTGAACCTAATAAAAATAGAAGAGATTTTGCAAAGAAGTTTGGTGCGAAAAACATATATGCTTCAGAAGAACATATAATTACGGTTTCGAATGTTCTGCTACAAATAGCGGATTTCATACATTACAAAAAGCACTTAAAACTAATAGACAAATATGTATATTTTCTGATGGTAATATTGAAGAACTAACATTAACCGCTGATTTTTATGAGAAAGAACTGCGGATCATTGGTTCAAGTGACGGATATAATTATCAACAACATGCAGATTGGTTTTTTAGTCAAATAGAAAAAACACCATGGATAGAAGAGATTTTTCAACATGAAATACAACATACAGGACTCATTCAATGTTTTGAGGAATTAAGTCAAGGAATAATTACCCCTTTAAAAGTATTTGTCTCATATGAATAATGAACAAAATGACCAGGTACTTGTCACATAGCCCACATATGTTTAGACACTAATATGATAGCAGAGCGCGGAGTAACATGTACGGGGATTCTTTAATAGGTACAACGGGTTGTGAAAACAGAGAATGGTTTTTGCTCTTTCATTATGTACAAATAGTATATTATCTTTCTCAGTGTACATATTAAGTAAAGAGTTTAATATCAAACATAAAAGGGGGGATAATATGAATGAAAATAAGAAAAATGAAGAATTGATTAAATTTAAGAAACAATGGTTTAATGAAGATAATCAACCAATAGCTGGAATAGAGTTAACTTTACCGCCTGATATAGGCAGCATGTTAGACTCCAAATCAGTTGATGATGAAAGTGAAGAAATTAATAATGAATAAGTTTAATCTATATGCATCCATTCGGGTGCTTTTTATTTTTTTGATAATGGAAGATGGATTATCAAATCCTTATTGAAAAAAGGTTGGTTAAAATAGATTCTTTTTCAGTATATGTAAGTTTAATTTTTACAAAAAAGTTTAATTAAAATACATTTAGAATGCTATATGAAATGGGAATGCTAGTAACATTCACCATTAAAGGATTGGGCTATTATGAATATGATTTTTGAAAGCATTATTTTAATTTTAACTGGAATTATTGCATTAAAAATGACAGGTAGTAAATCTGTTAGCCAAATGACAAGAGCTGAAATTATTATAGTAGTATCAATTGCACGTATTATTGTGGAGCCTGTATTAAGTAGGAAAGTAGGCCCATCTATATTTGCAGCTGTAATATTTGCAGGCGTCCTTCTTATCATTCATTTCTTTGAATTGAAATCAAAGAAGGTGGAACAATTCCTAAATGGCAGTAGCATTATAGTAGTAGAAAATGGAGAGATTGTAAAAGAGAATTTGATGAAGGCGAAAATGTCGGAACAACAACTATATATGCAATTAAGAGAAAAAGGGATTCATGATTTAAAGAGTTTACAGCAAGTTACAGCTGAACCGAATGGGCGGATTGGTTACCAATTAATAGAGAAAGCTCAACCGATAACTTTAGAAATGTTAGAAAAAGTAATAGATCAGTACAATATAAAAAGATAATTTATCTTAAGAAAAATCAATACTACAACGGAAGTATTGGTTTTTCTATTTTTTTACACACTAATATAGGGGAAATAATAACCCAATCTTAAAATTAGATATAGGCTTATTATTATGCTATATTCAATGAACCTATAGTGAATGTGGTAAAAAATTAATTTGGCATAGGTAACCGCAGCACTAAAATTTATAAGTTTTTAATGTGATATTAAAAATAGGATTAGAACAAGGAGATAGAATCATAATGGAATTTTGGGAATCAAGTTTTATCGAGAAACAAACGATGTGGGGGTTTGAACCTACAGAATCTGCAATTTTGACAAAAGATTTTTTTCTAGAAAAGAACGTTAAGAACATATTAGTTCCGGGTATTGGATATGGTAGAAACGCAAAAGTGTTTATCGATAATGATATAAATGTAACAGGAATTGAAATTTCAAAAACAGCTATTGATTTAGCGAAACAAAACGGATTAGAAGATATTAGTATATATCATGGTTCAGTAAACGAAATGCCTTTTGATAATAAATCTTATGATGGGATATTTAGTCATGCTCTTCTTCATTTGTTAAGTGAGCAGGAAAGAGTGAAATTTATTAAAGATTGTTATAATCAGTTAAAACCTGGTGGATATATGGTTTTTACAACTGTTTCTAAAAAGGCTCCAATGTATGGCAAAGGAAAACAGTTGGATAAAGATTATTATGAGATAATGGAAGGTGTAAAAATGTTCTTCTATGATTCTGAATCTATAAAACAGGATTTTAAAAAATATGGACTAGTACAAGTTTCGGAAATTGATGAACCAAATAAAAACATGGCAAATAAACCTCCAATCAACTTTTTAACGATAAAATGTAAGAAAGAACTATAACTAAAAGTTATTAAGAATGATTAAATATGTTTATATATTAATTATGCACAAATAAAGAGGACAGGCATATAATAGAAATACCTTTTAACTTTAAGTAACCTTAACTTTCGTTAATAGGGTATCTCAAAATCCCCAAAAGAGCACTTGCGGAAACAAGTGCTCTTTTATTTTTTGTTTATTTAAGATGAATAAATTTCGTTAAATCAATATGGTATTTTAAGCCATTATTTTATATAAAGTGGTAAAATAAATAGGGAAAATGTTTAGGGGGGAGGGACATTTGAAACTAAAAGAGCTGGCGAATTTGTTATTGATTAAAGAAACTATTGGCGATATGGATGTAGAAATTACGGGGTTAGAAATGGATTCTAGAAAGATAACTGATGGAGATCTATTTATATGTGTATCAGGTATCGATGGTTTTCTTGAAGATCGACATCAATTTGTTGAAGGTGCAGTGAAGAATGGTGCTGTAGCGTTAATTGTAGAAAGGGATGTAAATATTGAGATACCTAAAATAATTGTTAAAGATGCTAGATATGCTATGGCAGTTATTGCGTCACACTTCTATGGTTATCCATCTAATAAAATGAAGCTAATTGGAATTACAGGTACAAATGGAAAAACAACTACTTCCTATTTACTTGAAAAAATTTTAAGTGATTATGGATATCACACGGGGCTCATGGGGAATAACGGAGTGAAAGTTGATTCAAAATGGTATCCTACTGATATTAATACGCAAGAACCTCCAACACTTCAACGGAATTTGCAAATGATGAAAAATCAAAATGCAGATTATTGTGTTATGGAAGTAACGTCACAAGGTTTACATATGGAAAGAGTGAAAGGATGTAACTTTAAAATAGCTGTTTTCACAAATTTAACGCAAGATCATTTGGATTATCATGGAACATTTCATGAATATAAGCATGTAAAAGGTTTTCTTTTTGCAAGATTAGGAAATGATTTATCTACTACAGAGAAAAAAATTGCTGTTTTGAATGCAGACGATCCATCGGTAGAATACTTTAAAAAAATTACTTCAGCTGAGGTTATCACATATGGAATACATAATAGAGCAGATGTTCAAGCGAAGAGCATAAATTTAAGCCCAAAAGGAATTCGTTTTTTAGTTTCGTCCTTTAATGGAGAAATAGAAATTAGCCTTAATCTTGTAGGTCGTTTTAATGTTTATAATGCATTAGCAGCAATAACAGTTGCAATAGTTGAAGGTATTCCGCTTACAAACATTTGTGATAGCTTATCAAACTTAAAGTGTATTGAAGGTAGAATGGAAATCATAGATGAAAATCAAGATTTTCTTGTAATAGTGGACTATGCTCATACACCGGATGCATTAGAAAATGTTCTCTCTACAATTAGCGAGTTTTCAAAAGGTAAAGTTATTACTGTTTTCGGTTGTGGTGGAGATAGAGACGCAAAAAAACGATCTATAATGGGCGGAATTGCTGGAAGTTATAGCGATTTTGTTTTTATTACTTCTGATAATCCACGTTCGGAAGATCCGCAGCCAATAATGAAAGATATTGAAAAAGGATTTTTGCAAAATAATAATTTGAATTATAAAGTAGAAGTAGATCGTGAACTTGCAATAAATCACGCAATAAACATGGCATCTTCTAATGATATTGTTTTGATTGCAGGGAAAGGGCATGAAACGTATCAAATTTTAAAAGATTCAACTATTCATTTTGATGATAAAGAAAAAGCTCGACAAGCAATTATTAATAAATGAATGAATTCAATTACTAGCTGAATAGTATTTCTAATAAAAATAATGTTTTAGATGGTAATAACGAAGCAATTTTTTGAAGAATTTATAATTGAAAGGTAAGGGTGTTTCTCTGAATATATGAGGGAAAAACCCTACCTTTTATAGTTTTATTTCTGAACAACAAACGTAATAGCATTTGTTTTTAATTGAATATGCCTTTCATCGCGAACAATATCATAGACTAATTCTTTTATTTCAACTTTAATTTCTTTCCATTCCTTATAAATGCTTTTTAATAGATATATCATATCTTCAGTAGGAAGGTTAATTTCAATTAAAGCATCTAACTCTTCATTTGTATGTAAGTCAATTTCTTGTATGTTCGAATTAATAATTAAACAATTCATACCGCCGCTTTTTGTACCTTCTTTCATAGAATGGAGCACGTTTTTTAAATCTTCTTCTGATTGAACATGCTCTAAACTGGATACTGCAACGATATAATCATAAGTATTAGGTTGAATGTAGTAGTTTTCAATTGCTACTTGTTCTATTTTAATATTATTAATTACACCATATTCTTTACTATAAGTTTGTAATTTTGTTAAAGCAGAATCAAGTAAATCCACACATGTAACAGTACCACTCGCATTTTGAATCTTTTGGGCAATGGGAATACTATTTCTTCCAACGCCAGAGCCGAGATCAAGTACTTGCAAGTTGTTTTTTCCTTCAAAATAATCCATCAAATCCATAACCGTTTTAACCGGTTTGTACAGCCAAGAACCAGTTTCAAATAGTTTGTATTGTTCATAACAAAGGTCGTGATATTTCTTTTCTTCTTGTCTTATAAAATTAATGCGATTCATAGTGTTTCAGCTCCAATATTATTATTGTAAAATGAATGGGTAGGACAACCTTTTACATTTGTTTGAATTCGAAAAATACCACCAGCATGTGGATATTGCTTTAATTCGTCATCCGTCATTCTTGTTCTGGCTGTTGTAACATATAGGTCGGTTAAATTAGGCCCTCCAAATGTACAAGATGTTACATATGGCGCTGGAATCGGGATACTTAATATTTGTTCACCAGTTGAAGGGTTCCATCTAGTAATCTTTGAACCTCCCCAATGAGCAATCCATAAGCAACCTTCCTCGTCAATTGTCATACCATCAGGTAGACCGTCATTTTCGGGGAAAATAATTACATCACTTGGATTACGAATTACTCCAGAGCATATATCATAATGAAAACGAACTGCTTTTTTAGTAGGTGTATCGATATAGTAAAGGTATGTATGGTCAGGTGACCAAGCTATGCCATTTGATGTATTTACATGTGAAACTTTTTTCTCTACCTTTAAATTATTATTTAAACAATACAAGGAGCCAGCAGCATTAATACCGTATGTATCTGTAGTACCTGCCCAAAAACGTCCTGCCGGATCGCATTTTCCATCATTAAAACGATTTTTAAATAAATGTGGTTCAGGGTCAAAAATATGTGTCAGTTTTTCTGTTTCTACATTAATAGAATAAAAGCCATTTTCCATAGCTAGGAGTAGTATGTCATCTAAATATGGAACAACACAACCAATTTGTTGATTGAGAGCAATTACTCGGTTTGTATTAGCGGTAGGACTAAATATGCATAATTGTTTCTCCACAATATCAACCCAGTATAAAAGTTGCTTTTTTTCATTCCAAGATGGTCCTTCAGCTAAACTTGCTTTCGCATCTAAAACTAATTCTATATTACTGTCCAAGATGTTCACCTCGCTTTATAAGATATTTATATAATTCGATAAGAATAGGGACAAACCTTTTAATCAGAAAATATTAAGATTTGTACCATGGAAAAACTGATTTTCTCGAGTGATTAAAACAATGTATAAATATTGAGAGGAAAATGCATATGATGTTTTATGAAATTGTTTGTTTTTCTTGTAAAAATATATTTCGTGTTTATGAAGGCAGTGAAAAATATAAGCGATTTAAAGAGAAACCAAAAGGGGTATATTGTTGTGATGAGTGTAGCCACAAAATTCAATTAGAAGCGATAAAGAATTTTTTTAGATAATTATACTGTTTTATTTCGGAAAAGTTTGACAATGAAACTATTTTAAATTATCATATGAAAAAACTAATATGTAAAATGGCATGGAAGAGAAGAGTAGTTAAGAAAGAATACGTACAGAGAGCTCTGGTAGCTGAGAAAGAGCAGTATACATCTTAATGAAAAAAGACTTGGAGCTGCGCAAGGAACTAATTTATTTAGGGATGGTGTGACGGGATCTCCCGTTATAGAGATAGGGTATAAGCATATTTTGCCGTACCTGAAGAGGTTAATATGGCGACATATTGACAAACTGAGGTGGTACCGCGAAGCTAATAACTCTCGTCCTCAAGATGAATAATCTTGGGGGTGGGAGTTTTTTTATTGTATAAAACTGAAAATCTGAAAACAAAAAACAATTGAGGTGAGTAACATATGCATTGGGCGTATGAAGTAGCACACGAATTAATTAGAAAACATCCAAACAAAGAAACTTTTGTTTGCGCATCTGGAATTAGTCCATCTGGTTCTGTTCATATTGGGAACTTTCGTGAAATCGTAACGACTTATTTTGTTGTAAGGGCGCTTCAAGATTTAGGGAAAAAGACTCGTTTTATATTTTCATGGGATGATTACGACAGATTTAGAAAAGTCCCTAAAAATGTTGATTCATCTTTTGTAAAGTATATCGGAATGCCATACTGTGATATACCAGATCCGTATGGATGTCATAATTCATATGCCGAGCATTTTGAAAAAGAGTTTGAGGAATCGCTTCAAGTATTTGGGATTGAAGTGGAATTCATATATCAACATGCTGAATATAGAAGTGGAAGATATAACAAAAACATATTGGAGGCTTTATATAAAAGAAAAGAAATATATGATATTTTAATGAGTTTTAAAACGGGAGAGTGTAGTGAAGAAGAGCGAGAGGGCTTTTATCCGGTTACATTATATTGTGAGAAATGCAGGAAAGATGCGACAACGATTACACATTTTGATGAAGTATTAAAAACAGTTCGGTATGAATGTGAATGCGGAAATCAAACTGAATTATCGGTATTAAATACAAATGAAATGAAACTGAATTGGAAAATCGATTGGCCGATGAGATGGATGATAGAGGATGTTGTTTTTGAGCCGGGCGGAAGAGATCATTCATCAGAAACGGGTAGTTATAATGTATCAAAAGAAATTGCGAGAAAAATATTCAATCGTGAAGCGCCTCATTATATTGCTTACGATTTTATTGGAATTAAAGGGCATCATGAAAAAATGTCTAGTTCTTCAGGGAATAGTATTACACCTAGCGAGTTGCAAAAAGTGTATTTGCCCGAAGTGATTCTATTTATGTTTGCAAAATATAGGCCAGACGCAGCGTTTCATATCGGTCTTGATGAAGATGTAATTCGCAATTATACAGAATATGAACGATTGAAAGATAGTTATGAGAATAAAACGCTCAAAAATGAAGATTTATTTGATGCAATTAAACTTTCTAGAGTTGATAGCGGATTTAAAGAATATCCGAAATTTAATCAAGTAGCAGGAACGTTGCCGTTATTAAATTTTGACTCATTTATTTTACAGGAGATATTAGAGAAAATAGATAGGAGCTATGCGTTAGATGAAATGAGAGCGATAAGTAATCGTGCAGAGCATTGGATAAGAAACTTTCAATCCGAAAAATTAATTGCGGTAAATCAGGAGAAAAATACAGAGTTTTATAACACATTAGAGGGAAAGCAGAAAAAATGGTTAGTAGAAGTTTGTAAAATATTGCGTTCAAATAAAAATTATTCAAACATAATGGAGCAATTTTATTCGATTTGTCATCATGAAAATAAAAAAATAATGAAAGAAAATCAAAAACAATTATTTATTATAATTTATAGGCTTATTATGAATCAGTCCAGTGGCCCTCGTATACCGTTATTAATACATGTTGTAGGTATCGAAAAATTTATCGAATTATTAGATTTCTAAAAAAGCAACGCAAGTACTCAGCTAAGTACTTGCGTTCCAAATTTTACTACCGTGAATACAATTTCGGACATTCATCACCACTAGGTTCATAAAAACAATGACTTTTAAACTGTCCTACAAACGGCTGATTATACCATTGGGGCGGACAAGCTCCAACTGGACGGAAATACCAAAGAGCCCATCGTGCAGGCCAGCGCCACTCACCTTGTAAAACTTTTCGTGCGATTTCTTTTTCTGATTCACGAGCGCGTTGATAAAAATATCCGTATTGCACTGCTTCGAATCCACCAGGGCTTTGATATACAGCATCACGTACGGTACGGAGTTGTTTAAAATCTAAGCAATCACAAAGTACACGATTTACTACTACGCAGCCAACAAGTTGTTCACCTTGTCGACCTTCGCCTTCAGCTTCAGCACGCATTAAACGAGCTAGTAAATCAACATCGCTTTCGTTATATGGAATAAGGGGCATAGTGATACCACCTTTCTTTACCTGTTATAGTAAAGAGTGTATGTATGAAAATAAGCTAAGTGCTTTTCTATATGTAAATTTATTAATTATTAAAAGGAGCTTTTATGAAAAAAGCTAATTAGTAATTGTAGACAAATATAAAGAGGAGAGATAATATGTATCGAATTCAGAAAGAACATATCATTTACGCAATGTCACCAGAAAATAAACCATGTATGGAAGTGGAAATTGGGAGTCGCCTTATATTCGAAACATATGATTGCTTTGAAAATCAAATTGATTCTGAAGATGTTGTGTTTCAAGAGTTAGATTGGAACCGGATTAATCCAGCGACTGGTCCGGTATATATTAATGGTGCAGAACCTGGTGATATATTAGTTGTTACCATTGAAAAGATAAAAATTGCAGAGAAAGGCGTTTTAACTACAGGTGCAAATCTTGGTGTAATGGGTGAAGAGCTACATGAAAATACAGTGAAAATTGTCTCAGTACATAATGAATATGTTTTGTTTTCAAATGAACTACAAATCCCGATTAATCCAATGATCGGTGTAATTGGAACAGCGCCGAAAGAAGCGAGCATTTCATGTGGCACACCACATGATCACGGCGGGAATATGGACTGTAAAGAGATAAAAGAAGGGACAACATTATTATTACCTGTAAATGTTCCTGGTGCTCTATTAGCATTAGGTGATTTACACGCAGCGATGGGCGATGGTGAAATTGGGGTTAGTGGAGTAGAGGTTGCTGGTGAGGTGACGGTAACAGTTCAGATTATAAAAGGAAAGAAATGGCCATTGCCAATGGCTATTCAAAAAGAAAAAGTAATGACGATAGCTTCAGAAAAATTGCTAGATGATGCAGCGAATCGAGCTGTACGTAATATGGTGACATTTTTACATGAAGAATTAGAAATGTCTAAAGCTGATGCCACGCTTTTATTATCAGCAGCCGGCGATTTAAAAGTTTGTCAAGTTGTGGACCCGCTGAAGACTGCTCGAATGGAATTAGGGATGAATTATGTGGAGAAATTGGGGTTTACTATGAGTGAATTCCATATTAAATAAGAAATGATAGAAGAAGGATGATTTTGTATAAAAGTATCTTTTTTGATTTACGGATTATATAAAAAAAGGTAGTATTTATTTTATATAATTGAATATAAGATTGTGGATCGAAAAAGGAGTAAACACATGGTTAAAATTATGATTGTAGAAGACGATATGAAAATTGCAGAACTATTATCAACACATGTTGCGAAATATGGGTATGAAGGGATTATTGTATCGGATTTTCATAATGTATTAAATATTTTTTTAGAAGAACAACCAGAGTTAGTTTTATTAGATATTAATTTACCGAGTTTTGATGGTTACTATTGGTGTCGTCAAATTCGCGGAGTTTCTACATGTCCGATATTATTTATTTCAGCTCGTGAAGGTACGATGGATCAAGTTATGGCGCTAGAAAACGGTGGCGATGATTTCATTTCAAAGCCATTCCATTACGAAGTTGTAATGGCTAAAATTCGAAGTCATTTAAGGCGTGCTTACGGAGATTATGCACCGAAAGTAGAAGAACGGATGGTTGAGCAACATGGTCTTTGTTTATATCCTGAAAGGCTTGTATTGAAGCTTAAGAATCAAGAAATTGATGTAACGAGAAATGAAGCTATTTTATTAGAAATGTTAATGAAAAATTATCCGCGTGTTGTGAGTAGAGAAGTACTATTAAATAAATTATGGGATAGCGAATCCTATGTTGATGATAATACATTGAGTGTAAATACAACACGTGTGCGAAAAAAGTTGAAAACGTTACAGATTGAGGATGCGATTGAAACGATTCGTAGTGTTGGATATAGACTACATATTACTTGGGATACTGGTATGGAAAAATGATAAGGCTGTTTATACGTGATCATATACCTCTTATTTGTTTTACAGTCATCCAACTATTATCCATATTTCTCGTATATTGGTTTGATGGGCATAAGCATATCGCGACGGCATTGTATGCAATGTTTTTAGGTGCCTTTTTTATGGTAGGCTATTTAGTATTTCGTTACTTTACTCATCGTACTTTCTATGAACGATTAGCAAACCCGATGCAATCTTTAGATGAATCTGTTCAAAAATCTGATTTTGCAGCTATATCTGCTGCGCTTCAAGACTTGCTTGAGGTACAATATCGCCATTATCAAAATCAGCTCCACATACAAGAAAGAAAAAATAATGATCATTTAACTTTTATGAATCAGTGGATTCATCAAATGAAAACACCTTTATCTGTAATAGAATTAATTACACAGGATGAAGTCGATTCGCGTTTTGAAAGTATAAATGAGGAAACAGATAGGCTGAAAAAGGGGTTAGAGATGGCACTGTATGTCGCACGTTTAGAAGCATTTACACAAGATTTTTATGTGGAAAGAGTACAATTACATAAAATAGTGAATGATTCTGTGCATGAACATAAACGCTTCTTTATCCGGAATTTTGTATATCCAGAGCTTAAAATTGATAAGGACATTACAGTAGAAAGTGATGCGAAATGGTTACAATTTTTAATTGGACAAATACTATCAAATGCGATTAAATATTCATCTGGTAGTCGAGAGAAGATTAAAGTGAAAGCTTGTAAGGAAGGTAATAATGTTATACTTGAAATTGCTGATAATGGTGTAGGCATACCGAAGCAAGATTTGCCAAGAGTGTTTAAACCTTTCTTTACAGGAGAAAATGGTAGAGATTTTAAAGAATCAACTGGAATGGGGCTATATCTCGTATATGAAATTACGAAGCAATTAGGACATAGTGTAGAAATCCATTCAGAAGTTGGTAAAGGTACGGTTGTACGAATTAAATTTTATAATGTATAAATAAGTGATCTAGGCTAAAGAGCTTTGGAAATAAGTTTTTTAGCCTTTTTTTATAGCGGTTATATGAAATGGTAAAACGTTATATTAGTATGTATAATGACACACTAATAAATACGATTGTTAAATTTGAAGGATTTAATAAAAAGCTGATAAATATTTTTGTAAGAAAAAAGCCACCCCTTTGAAAGAGATAGCTTCATGGATCTATCCTATGTATAAGTGTAATGTTCGAATACGTGATATGTTTTGTGGACTATAATACAATTAGTCTTTTGTTTTTTCATGATACAGTATTGTAATTAAGTAAACAAACTTAATAATTTATACCCAATTAATCCTAAAATAGTGATAGGAATCATCATTAAGAAAGAAGACACACGATAAGCATTAGAGCGTTCTAATACAAGAATCAAGATAATTCCGACTATCACTTCCGTATATCCAACAGGTAACATGTGACTGTAATCTTCAAAGTTTAATAGAATGTGAAGTCCGTCCGTTACAAAAACTCCACTTAAAAGTGCGCTTCCGAATTTATGAAGTGGATTTGTAGTATCTTTCCATAGAAAACCTGCAATTCCAAAGATCGTTCCTCCTATACATGCACATACAATCCATACAGATATAAAATAAATAGAGTGAGCTACATTTTTAATAACTATTGCATAACCATAATAGCCTAATACCATACCGAGTAGTGCAAGGATACCAGAAAGCATAGCTGTACGCTTAGAATAACTAAAGCTAGCCACGAAAAAGGATGGAACTAACCAAACGCTTCCTAAGTTAGCTAATGAATGCCAATTTCCTGGAAGTATACCTTGCCCCAATTTCGTTAGTATACCAACAAGTATCCCTACTATAATCGGGAGGATAAAAATCCTTACAAACATATTTAACTTTGTGATTTCTAATGTCCTGTCCATAAATTCAATCCTTACATTAATATTTTCTGTAAAGATATAATAGCTTATTACAAGGGAATAATCAATAAAAATTTATCGAAAAACAATAAGTGGTTATTGGATAACGAATAAGATTTTGTTTTTATATAAAATTTATTACTGGGGAAACCTAAAGGACGTATTACAATCAATGTAATTTGTGCTTATTCAACATGAAGTTAAGGAATGATAAATAAATCTAAAAGAAAGCAATCTTTTTAACAGCACATATAATTACATTTACTCATACAGTACTAGTATGGTACAATATGGTTATTAATGACAGAAAGGAATGATGGGTGGACGATGATTAACTAATCTTATTTTTAAATGTTGAAATTCAATACATTTCAATTTCTAAAAAATAGGATTAGTCTGCCCAATTTCCATACAACGGTATTGCTATTTATGTTGCGCAATAGCTTATTTGGGTATAAATATTTTAACGACTAATCCTGCCAAATTTATTTGGGAGGATTTTTTTATTCTCCCTTAATGAAAGGGATCGGTATTATGAAAGAACTATTAAAATTAAATGATGTTTATGTTGAAATAAAGGAAAATATGTTGTTAGAGAAAATGAATGTGACAGTAAAACAAGGGGATGTTATCGGATTAATTGGTAAAAATGGTGCCGGTAAATCAACGTTACTTCAATTAATAAATGGGAAGATTGAGCCTTCAAAAGGTACTGTTGAATGGATGCAAATGAACATGACAACAGCATATGTTGAACAAGAAAAAGAATCTTTTGTTAGTAAGGATATAATTGCAAAAGAAGCAGAACTTCTTGCGAAATGGGGCGTGCCAACGAATGATTTTCTTACTTTAAGTGGTGGTGAAAAGCTAAAAGTTCGATTAGCAAAAGGATTTGCTGAAAATCCTAATGTCTTAATATTAGACGAACCGACAAATCATCTAGATGAGATGAGTACGGAATTTCTTATTAAACAAATAAAAAATATGAAAGGTACAGTTATCGTCGTATCGCATGATCGATATTTTTTAGATGTTGTCGCGACTAGAATATGGTCAATTGAGGATAAGAAATTAATTGATCATAGCGGGAATTATACGAGTTATATGAAAGCGCGTGAACATAAAAGAATGGCGCAGCAGCGTGAATATGAAAAACAACAAAAAAAGATAGAACAAGTAGAAACTCATATAAAAGAATTAAGCTCATGGTCACAAAAGGCACATGCGCAGTCCACAAAACAAGAAGGTGTGAAAGAGTTTTATCGTGTAAAGGCGAAGCGAATGGATGCGCAAGTAAAATCGAAACGAAAACGTCTTGAAAAAGAGCTTGAGAAAACGAAAGTTGAACGTGTGAAAGAAGATTATTCGGTTGAATTTTCTATTCAAGCGAGTAAAAAAGTAGGGAAACGTTTCTTAGAAGTAAAACAATTGCGGAAAGAATTTAATAATCGAATATTATTTGAAAACGTTAATTTTACAATTCAACACGGTGAGAAGATTGCGATTGTTGGACCAAACGGTAGCGGGAAAACAACTTTACTGAAGATGATTATGGGAAACGAAACTGCTGAAGGAGAAGTATGGATTTCACCTTCAGCAAACATCGGTTATTTAACACAAGAAGTATTTGATTTACCGCTGGAAAAAACACCAGAAGATTTATTTTTCAAAGAGACGTTTGAAGAAAGAGGAAAAGTCCAAAATTTAATGAAACATTTAGGGTTTGAATCTTCCCAATGGAAAGAGCCGATTCGATATATGAGTATGGGTGAACGAGTAAAATGTAAGCTAATGGCTTATATTTTAGATGAAAAAGATGTACTTATTTTAGATGAACCTACGAATCACCTTGATCTTCCTTCACGTGAACAGCTTGAAAATACATTAGCTGAGTATAACGGAACGCTCGTTATCGTTTCTCACGATCGATATTTTCTGGAGAAAACAACTAATACAAAGCTTGTGTTTGTAAACAATACAATACAAAAGCAGCTCGAAGAACCTACGAAAACAAGAGACGAAATCGAAGAGCTACGTTTAACATTAGAAACAGAAAGACAAGAAGTATTAGGTAAATTAAGCTTTTTAACTTCTAAAGATAAAGAATATAAAGCTCTGGATGAACGATTTATGGAACTTACGAAGCAGATTAAGGAGCTTTAATATAAGTAAGGGGGATTAACATGGAAGAAGATAGATTCACTAAGTTATTTAAAATAGATTGTGGAGATCTATACCTACAAGAGTTTACGATCAGTGATGCAGAGAGTATTTATCAAATACATTTCAATTAAAGGCGTAAGTTAAAAATATAACTTCGGGAAGGAAAAGACCATTATCGGTCTTTTCTTTTTCGTATAATAAAGATAGGAGATTGTATTTCCTACCACTATACAATTATTATAAGATAGTTATGCGTTAATTTTAATTTGTAAATAATGTTATTATCAGTTTTTTTAGAAATCTTACAAGCGTGTAAGATAAATGAAAGAAGAATCAATATGAACTGTAAGACAATTCATTTACACTCTGTTATGAGACGTGCAAATGAAGGGAGAATAGAAATGGGAATTTTACATGCGAAAAATATTAGTAAAGTATATAAAGGGAAAATACCTTTTAAAGCATTAGTAGATATTGATTTATCAATTCAAGAAGGTGAATTTATAGGGATCATGGGGGCATCTGGTAGCGGGAAAACAACGTTATTAAATATGGTATCTACTATTGACTCTCCAACATCGGGAGAAATAGTAATAAATGGTACGAATCCTTTCCAGTTATCATCTGAAGATTTGGCTTTATTCCGTAGAAAACAATTAGGATTTGTATTCCAATCATTTAATTTACTTAGTACGCTTACAGTGAAGGAAAATATCGTATTGCCGATGACATTAGATGGTGTTTCTGTGCAAGAAATGAATAAACGAGTAGAAGAAATTGCAGAGAAATTAAATATTACAGATATCTTGAATAAAAGAACGTTTGAAATTTCAGGGGGACAAGCTCAAAGAACAGCAATTGCTCGTGCAATTGTTCATAAGCCGCAATTATTACTTGCTGATGAACCGACCGGGAATTTAGATTCTAAATCTTCAAATGATGTAATGGAGATGCTGGATACGCTTAATAAGGAAGAAAAGGCAACGATGATGTTAGTTACACATGATCCGTATGCAGCTAGTTTTTGCAGCCGAGTAATCTTCATAAAAGATGGTCAACTGTATAACGAAATTTATCGTGGTGAAAGTCGGCAAACTTTTTATCAAAAGATTATGGATGTCCTTTCTTTGTTAGGAGGGAAAAGGCATGACTTTTCGTCAGTTCGCATTTAATAATATTTTTCGGAATAAGCGTACATATGCTGCTCATTTTTTAAGTAGTGCATTTTCTATTATGATTTTCTTTACATATGCCCTTTTATTATTTCATCCTGATTTACAAGGGGAATTAAAATCAACAAGTGCAACAATAAGTGCATATGGTACGATGGGATTTACAATTTCGCAAGGTTTGATTTTTGTATTTTCATTTTTCTTTATCCTATATTCAGTTAGTTCATTTTTAAAAACTCGTAAGAAAGAATTTGGCATATTAATGATGCAAGGTATGTCAATGAGACAATTTAAGAAATTATTATTAATTGAAAATATGTTGATTGGATTTGGTTCAATTTGTATAGGGATTTTCATTGGACTCATATTTTCTAAACTAGTCTTATTGATAAGCGCAAGTGTATTAATGATTAATAATGGTTTGCCTTTTTATACACCAGTGAAGGCTGTATTATTAACGATTATCACTTTTCTTTTCTTATTTTTCATTGTTTCACTATTTACATTTAAAATGGTAAAAATTACGGAACTTGTGGAACTTATTCGAGCAGAGGAAAAACCAAAACCTGAACCGAAATCTTCAATTTTATTATCACTACTTTCTTTAATTAGTATAGGATATGGATATTTCTTAGTATTTCGTTTCATTTCAAGTTCCAGTTTTACTACGCTCGGAATGGGTGTCCTACTAGTAATTATAGGAACGTACTTTTTATATACACAGTGTAGCCTGTATATATTACATCTTGCTAAAAGGAGAGAATCTTTCTTTTTAAAGAGAACAAATATATTAACGATTTCTGAATTAATTTACCGTATGAAAGATAATGCAACAATGTTTTTTATAGTTTCTATTGTTTCAGCAGTTGCATTTACAGCGATTGGTACAACAGCTGCAATTGGAAGTAAAGATTTAGTAAGGATGACAAATCCGTATACATTTTTATATGAGGATTTTGAAAACAATAAAGCATTAAATAAAAATCTTTCTATTATAAAAAAACATCTTGCTGATGCTAATATTCCATATCGAATGGCTTCAGCTTCATATATATACACAGAAAGTAATGTAATTGTAATGAAGTTAAGCGAATATAACGATCTTGCTAAAGCACTTGGATATCAACAAGAAACAATTGAAAATGAAGGTGAAACTTTATTAATTCCTGGAGTCGTATCACAAAAACACGAATTTAAAAATGGCGACTATAAAAAAAGTATAGAAGTCATTCAAGGTGAATGGACAAAGACATTTCAAGTGGAAAAAGCTGTAGAAAATTTAGTTTTACCACATGATACTAGAAAAATATATATCGCTGTTCAGGATCAAGTATATGATGAAATACCTATTACTAGTGATCCAAATAATATTCATATTCCATATCGTACTTACGGATTTGTTGTAGACGATTGGATAAAAACGAAGAGAATTTCAAACGAATTAATTAGTACATTCGCGAAAGAAGAAGGTAGTTTTCAATTTCAAGCTTTAACTCTAGATTTGTTAAGTGCGAAGCAAACGAATGGACTATTACTTATGGCAAGTGTTTTAGTCGGAATCGTCTTCTTTACATTCGCTGCTAGTTTTATCTATTTCCGATTATATACGGATTTGGATCGTGATCAACAGCAATATAAAATGATTTCGAAAATGGGATTAGGTAAACGCGAGCTAAAGAAAGTTGTAACGAGACAGTTATTATTAATGTTCTTCTTACCGATTATCATTGCAGTGATACATGCCGTAGTCGCTTATATGGCATTACAACAATTACTCGATTTTTCTATTATGAATAGTTCTATCGTAATTTTAATTTCATTTATTTGTATACAAGTTTTATATTTCTTTATAACCCGTTGGCGTTACCTGCAAAAGCTTTATAAGGTTATGGAACAATAGAGTTTATTAGCTTGTAAGACTATATGAAAGTATGTGAAAAATCAACTGTATGATGAAAGGAAACGCGATGAAAAGAACTCTAACTATTTTTATGTTAACGATACTACTATTAATAAGTTTTAGTGCATGTTCTAAAAAGGAGAATCTATTTCCTGCAAACGGTATATTAATCATTGGAGATGAAAATAAAATTTCACCAATTATTAATCGTTATCAGGAAATTACGAAAGAAAATGAAGTATTTTCTGTAAAAAAAGGTAAAGTTGGAAACGGACAGGTATTAATTTTAAATGAGTCTACAGCACAAGCATTGATTAAAGCTAAAGTTTTTCGTGAACGAGACAATGGCTCTAATTATATACCTGTAAATACGTTACCGAAATTCCCAAAAGAGGGTTCGCTGCTGTTTGCGCAAGACGACGAAAAGACTTTGAAAAGTATTAAACTAGAAGGGAAAGAGATTCCTGTCATATACAATAGTGACGCTTGGATAGGTAACAAGCGTATTTATCCAACACAATGGTATGTGATTGTAGCAAAAAATAGCGTATATAAGGAAATAAAAGCAAATGAAACAAAAATGCATCTTCTTCAATTTAAAAAATCTATAGGTGACGAAAAACCTAAAATGTCGACAGATAATACAATGATTAATGAAAATGTCAAAGTAAAAAAGCTAATTAAAGGTTTGGAAGGAGAAGTATCTTTTCAGTTTGTAACGATTGGAGAAAAATCTTAAAAAAGAGTTCGAGCTTGATAGAAACTTTATCAAGCTTGAACTCTTTTTAGTTTATAGACTATTTATATAAAAAAGATTACATTACTTCATTTAATCGAGTCTCGTTTGTTTCCTCAATCGCATTAGTATTTTGAGTCGAATTATTTTGAGCTTCTTTTTCTTTACGAACTTTTTGTAGCATTTCAAGGATGATCCATAAAGGAACACCTTTATCTTTTAGCATCTTCCATAAATCTAATTCATTAAATTTATGCTCTGGCTGTTTCATTTCTTTTTCGGATGAACGAATATCGAACTTGATGGGATCATTTACTTTCTTACTTTCAAGTTTAGTAGAAGAGATAGTATTATGCTCAAGATTAGATGGAGTTATTTTAGTAGGTTGAGACAATGTATGAATATTTGATCCGATTTGCATGATTTTTCCTCCTTTTGAAGCAATGAGATTAGTTTTCTTATGGTTTTTAAATCTTTTTAACATGAGGAAACTATATCTAATTATAAATTCAAATAAACAGATTTACAAGATGTATTGTAAAAAGTAAATATTTATCAACATTTGTATATGTTTTCTATATATACAACGTATATAAAATACTTTACATTATGTTTAAGTTATTAAAGCATGCTGTAAATTTAAAAATGTAAACGTTTTATTAGGGGGAGGAAGTATGGGGAAGTTATTTTTAAAAATATGTTTTTTTGCATTGATGACTGTATGTTCATTCGCCACGAAAGTAATATACGCTGAAGAGAGTCAACAAAATAATTATCCGATCATTTTAGTAAACGGGTTTGCCGGATGGGGTAGAGAGGAAATGCTAGGGGTTAAATATTGGGGTGGTGTTCATGATATACAGGAAGATTTGAAACGCAATGGTTATACAGTTCATACCGCAGCCGTTGGGCCAGTTTCTAGTAACTGGGATCGTGCATGTGAATTATATGCCCAAATTAACGGTGGAACAGTAGACTACGGTGCCGCACATGCTGAGAAACATGGACATAATCGTTTTGGAAGAACTTATAGTGGTTTCACGCAGAGTTGGAGTGAAACAAATAAAGTACATTTAGTTGGACATAGCATGGGTGGACAAACAATTAGAACATTGGTACAGATATTAAAAGAAGGCAGTTATGAAGAAAAAAATTATGTGAAAAATCACCCAAACACCAAAATATCACCACTATTTGAGGGCGAGAAATCATATGTTCATAGTGTTACAACATTAGCAACTCCTCACAACGGTACAACACTTGCGGATGGTAGTCTTCTACTACCGTTCGTTAAAGATTTACTCATTACAGCTGCAAGTTTTGGAGGAAACGATAATTTATCACTATATGATTTTAAATTGGATCAATGGGGGTTGAAGAAGAATGCTGGAGAGTCCTCTTTACAATATACTGATCGTATTCTAAATAGTTCAATTTGGAAAAATACAAAAGATATAAGTCAATGGGATTTAAGTACAGATGGTGCAAAGGAGTTAAATAATTGGGTAAAGACGCAACCAAATGTGTATTACTTATCCTATAGTGGACATGCATCACAAGCAGCACCTATAACAGGTTTACATTTGCCTCATATAACAATGAATAAGGTGTTAATGGGGAATGCATTTTTCTTAGGTTCCTATGCAAGGTATGAAGAAAATCGTCCATTAATTAATACTTCTTGGTGGCAAAATGATGGTGTAGTAAATACAAATTCTATGATTGCACCATCATCTCATGCTACTGTAAATAATAGCGAGTCATTACAGATTGGGAAATGGAATCATATCGAAACGAAAGCAAATTGGGACCATTTCGACATGGTAGGATTAAGTGTTTCGGACACGTTAGGTTTTTCTAGCATTCAAGAGTTTTATAGAGCAATTGCTGAAAAGTTATCACGTTTACCGAAATAGATAGTAATAAAGCGCTCTCGATGGAATTCGAGGGCGCTTTATATTATATTGAAAGAGGGCTTTGGTAGAAAAATATGGGGGGATATTATGAAAATTAAAGTTGTATTATCAGGATATGGAACAGTAGGAAGAGAGTTTATAAAATTACTACATGAAAAATGTTCATATATATATGAAACATATGGTATAGAGTTAGTTGTAAGTGGCTTATTAGGTAGAAATGTTGCAATACATAATGAGGATGGGTTATCTATTCAGGACTTATTAACGTATGGTAGCAGTAGCGCAGCAATTGAGAAGTATATAGAATATCATCCGGAGGAACGTGCAACAGATAACATAAGTGGTACAGTGCTGGTAGAATCAACAGTTACAAACCTTAAAGATGGAAATCCAGGAAAACAATATATAAAACAAGCGATTGAAAAACAAATGGACATAGTAGCAATTTCAAAAGGTGCGCTTGTTACAAACTGGAGAGAAATAAATGAAGCAGCAAAAATTGCGAATGTACGAATTCGATATAGTGGTGCAACTGCGGCCGCATTACCTACACTTGATATTGGTCAATTTAGTTTAGCTGGTTGCCATATTGAAAAAATAGAAGGAATATTAAACGGGACAACAAATTATATTCTGACGAAAATGAATGAGGAAAATATTACGTTTGAAGAAGCACTGAAAGAAGCGCAACGTAAAGGAATTGCTGAAACGAACCCAATATTAGATGTAAGTGGTTCTGATAGTGCGTGTAAATTGTTACTTTTGACAAACAGTTTAATGGGAACAGAGCATATGCTTACAGATATACATATAAAAGGAATTGAACATGTTACAAAACAACAAATTCGAAATGCTAAGGAACAAAATAAATTTATTAAATTAATTGCATCAGCATATAAAGATGAGGATGGCAATGTGAATTTAAATGTTGAACCGTGCGAAATAGATAAAGATCATCCGCTAGCAAATATAAATGGGACAGAAAAAGGGATTACGTTCTTTACAGATACGATGGGCCAAGTTACTACAATTGGTGGTGCATCAAATCCACGCGGAGCCGCAGCAGCAGCTTTAAAAGATATAATTAATTTATATCGTAAAGATTTGTCACGTATTAACGGGGAGTAAAGTTACTAATTGATTAAAGTTGTATTTTATAAAACCGTACCGCCCTTTATAAAAAATACATATGTAGTGGACCTTTTGAGAATGAAATAAATATGCAAAAATGATTGCAGGGGGTAAGGAATTGTTTAAAGATTTTAAAGTTGTGAAAGATCGTCCCGTTTATATTCAATTAAAAGATTATTTAAAGAAGATGATTATGAAAGGGCATTTGCTCGGGGATCAAAAAATTCCTTCAACAAGGGAACTAAGTGAATTACTTAGTGTAAGCAGAAACACTGTACTCGCTGCTTATGCAGATTTAGAGCAAGAAGGGCTCATTTATGCAGTTAAAGGAAAAGGGAATTTTGTTGCGAAGGTTGATATATCGAACACTTCGTCTGTTGAAATAGATTGGAAAAATAAACTTAATACAGTTACTTTATTAGCGGATGAATTAGATTTAATGAAACATGGTGTTCGTTGGGAAAAAGGAATGATTGTTTTTAACAGTATTGCTCCGGACGAAAAGCTATTTGATGTGGAAAATTTCAAAAGAGCTTTTCTTACTCGTATGTCCATTGAAGGTGATGTCGTATTAAATTACGGATACGCAAAAGGTTATAGACCGTTAATGAAATATCTACTTCATTATATGGAAATGAAAGGTGTAGATATTTCGAACAAAGATATTTTAATTACAAATGGATTTACTGAAGGGTTAGATATTGTTCTATCCTCGTTATCAAAGAAATCAGGTCGAGTTATTTGTGAGAATCCAACTCACCATGCTGCGCTGAAGCTATTCCGCTTACATGGCCTTGAAGTTCATGGTATTGATATGAATGAAGATGGTATTGATACGAATCAAGTTGAAAAAAGCTTGCGTGAAAAAGAGTTTGATTTTGCGTATTTAATTCCTTCCTATCATAATCCAACCGGCATTGTGACGAGTTCAGAGAAAAGAACGGAACTGATGAGATTATTTTCAAAATATAAGATTCCTATTATAGAAGATGGATTTAATGAAGAGTTACGTTATTCAGGTTCACATTTAGCACCATTATTAACTTTTGCTGGTGCTGGTAATAATGTGATTTATATTAGTAGCTTTTCAAAGGTACTTTTCCCTGGCTTGCGTGTAGGTTGGATCATTGCAGATAAAGAACTAATTCATTATTTAGAAAGTGTGAAAAGAGCAAGAACTATTCACACATCTACTTTAGATCAAGCTGTCCTATTTCAATATTTACATGAAGGATATTTTGAAAAATATTTAAAAAAGGCAAGATCTGTTTATAAGAAAAAATATGAGTTAGCTGTTGGGGCGTGTAACGAGTACATTCCGTTTCAAAGAATGACCGGTGATGGTGGACTTCATTTATTTATAGAGTTAGAAGAAAAAATTCATGCCCGCACGCTTTTGCAAAAGTGTTATGAGCAAGGGGTTACTTTTTCTCCTGGAGATGTGTTTTATTCTGATGGAGGAGGAGCGAACACGTTTCGATTAGGATTTTCACGTTTGAAAGAAGAAGAAATAGTTCGGGGAATCAAAATAATCGGTGATACAATAAAGTGAAACTTTAATCAGGGGGGGGCATCCCCCACTGATTATTAGCCCTCACCAATCGGGCTTTTACGGGCAGTTGATCCCCCACCTAACTGCATTGCTTTCGCTGAATTTTGAGGTGGGGGTCTTACTGCTCGTTAATGCGGGATAAAAAACGAAATTTGGAGTTGAGGAAATGAGAATTGGCGTTATTATGGGAGGAGTATCCTCTGAAAAACAAGTATCCATTATGACTGGAAATGAAATGATTGCAAATTTAGATAAAAATAAATATGAAATTGTCCCAATTACATTAAATGAAAAAATGGATTTAATCGAAAAAGCGAAAGACATTGATTTTGCGCTGCTCGCATTACACGGAAAATACGGAGAAGATGGAACTGTTCAAGGAACGCTTGAAAGTTTAGGTATTCCTTATAGCGGAAGTAATATGTTATCTAGTGGTATATGTATGGACAAAAACATGTCAAAAAAGATTTTACGTTATGAAGGAATAGAAACACCAGATTGGATTGAACTTACAAAAATGGAGGATCTAAATGTTGATGAATTAGATAAGTTAGGATTTCCATTAGTGGTAAAACCAAACTCTGGTGGTTCGAGTGTGGGGGTAAAGATTGTCTATGATAAAGACGAACTAATTTCAATGCTGGAAACTGTGTTCAAATGGGATTCTGAAGTAGTAATAGAAAAGTATATTAAAGGTGATGAGATTACATGTTCCATTTTTGATGGAAAACAGTTACCTATCATTTCAATTCGACATGCGGCTGAGTTCTTTGATTACAATGCGAAATATGATGATACTAGTACAATTGAAGAAGTTATTGAACTTCCAGCTGAACTTAAGGAACGTGTAAACAAAGCGTCACTGGCTTGCTATAAAGCATTAAAATGCAGCGTTTATGCAAGGGTGGATATGATGGTGAAGGATGGTATTCCATATGTAATGGAGATTAATACATTACCAGGGATGACGCAAGCGAGTTTACTACCAAAAAGTGCAGCTGCAGCGGGAATTGAATATAGTAAACTATTAGATATGATTATTGAAACTTCATTAAGAGTAAGAAAAGACGAAGGATTTTAAGTAGTGGTATCATGAATAACTTTTGACAGTTACATGAAGTATGTTATGATGAATACAATACGAAAATTAAATATTTTATCCACTAGGGGGGCCTATTATAGGCTGAGATCAAATTGGAATTTGAGACTCTTAGTACCTGATCTGGTTAATGCCAGCGTAGGGAAGTGGGAAAGACATTGCTGTTTCATGTATAAATACTGTCAATTTCACTTTCTTTACGTCTGTAAAGAAAGTTTTTTTGTTTTACAGATTTAATAATGGTGGGTAAATACTTAAATTTCATACATAATTGGAGGGATTTACATGACTTTTTCACAATCATTACGTAAAGAAGTAGACTCAATTTGGGAAGCTAGTTTTCATCATCCTTTTGTAAAAAAACTTGGTGAAGGAACGTTAAATTTAGCTAGTTTTCGCTATTATGTGCTTCAAGATTCGTATTATTTAAGTCACTTTGCTAGAGTACAAACTTTAGGAGCTGCAAAAGCACTAGAATTAGAAACGACAGCTCGTATGGCACACCATGCTCAAAATACATATGAAGCGGAATTATCTTTACATGAGAATTTTGCGAAGAAATTAGGGATAACACAAGAAGAAAAAGATAATTTTATCCCTGCTCCAACTGCATATGCGTACACTTCACATATGTATCGTGCTGCGTATGAAGGACATTTAGGCGATATTATTGCAGCAATTTTACCTTGCTATTGGTTGTATTATGAAATTGGTGAGCGTTTAAAAGAGTGTAAGCCAGAAGAGCCAATTTATAAGGAATGGATTTCTGCTTATGGATCCGATTGGTTCCGAACATTGGTTGAAGAACAAATTACACGATTAGATGCAATAGCTGAAAAAGTAACAGAGGCAGACCGAAATCGAATGAAACAACATTTTATTATTAGCAGTCAATATGAATATTCATTTTGGGAAATGGCTTATACATTAGAAAAGTGGCCGGTAAGTACAAAAGAGCAAAACGTAATAGGATAAAGAGAAGAGGTATTGCTATTCACAGGTATGAATAATACTTAACAAAAGAAGTATCGCAAAAAGGCGCATCAATCTAAATGCGTCTTTTTTTAATTTATAAAAATGAGCCCGTGGAAAAATAGGTACATGAACAAGGTGCATCATCTAGTGATAGGTCATATTTTGTAGGTGTATGTATTGAACTTAGTTTATCCCGCGTTAACGGACAGTAAAACTCCCACCTCAAAATTCAGTTGGAGCAAAGAAGTTAGGTGGGAGTCGGGCTGTCCGTAAACGTCCGATTGGTTCAACTAATAATCAGTGGGTGATGAACAAAACCCCCACTGATTAACGTTTCACTTTATAGCGCTATTTCTACTTAGGAAATATAGGAAAGCGTCAAAAGGTTAAAAGTTAATAAACGGAGGTCATGAAAATGAATCAGTTTCAACAAGAACTACAAGCGTTAAGCCTTAATGATTACCAGTCTGGAAATGTTGTGTATTGGGACCAGCAAAACCAATATCCATATTACTATATTGAAGATGCTGCTCGTCGTTGTGGTGGCTGTGGTCGTTGCGGTGGATTCCGTTGTTTTGGTTGCTTCGGTTTGTTTTGGTTGTTTTAGTTGTGGCGGTTGTGGTAGCTGTGGTAGTTGCTCTAATTGTTTTAATGGTACTTCTGGCGATATTGTAATATATGAATATTGATTACGAATATTCATATAAAATATTAGCTTTATATATGTACATGCCGGCAAAGAATATAGCGCCATCGCTAGTGGATATATTCAATCATTCAATCGTACCTTACTCTTTGTTCATATAGTATAGGATTGTTAGCGGAAATCTAAGACTCTTTATATTGAGAAATCAAGAAAAATCATTTTAAAGAGTCTTATCTTTTTTTCTTAAATTAAAGAGAAAATTTACTTATAGGTAATAAATCAATGTCTTGTTTTACTGAATCAGCAACACAAGAAGTTGTACAAGCACCTAAACAAAACATCATCCAATCAGGTGCTTTTTTACCTTATGAAACTCCTGATGTTACAGGGGGTAATGCCCTTAAAAATGATTGCTAAAATCATTTTAAAACCTGATGGATTAACATATTTCATTTCTGATTCAACGTCGGACGTTCAATTAAAACAATGAAAGAATACCTTGATCGTAAAGGTTGGTGGTATGAAGTTAAATAAAACAAAAGAATAGTTTGATAAAAAAATAAAATCCGCCCTTTAATTAAGGGCGGTCGATTTTTATTAATGATTTTTTAATGCTTGTTTTAACGTTTCAACTGTTTGTTCAAGCTATTCTATAGGATTAAGTTTTAAAGAAGGAAAATAAATTTCAGTATAATATTCAATGAATTCTTCTTTTTCTTGCGTGGATAAATCACTTTTTGAAAATTCAGTTATGTGCTTTACAGTGTTTTCTATACACACTTTGTGAGCTTCTTCTATAAATTCATTTAAGGCTTTTTCTACTGTTCCTATATCTTGATGAAATATTGCGTCTGAAAATTCGCTTAATTATCTGTGCATATAATCTTTATCATTCATAAGTATCCTCCTAAATTTCTATCTTACGGGATATCCTGTTCGAATATAACTTCCTTGTCCGTCTTTTTTTAGATAATTTTAGCATTAGTTACCTCTAATACATTTTCAGATCCTCTTACAATAGATCCACCAATAACTTCATCACCTCTATACCTAAAGTTAGAGTTGGCGAGCTGTAGGGATCATCTAACCATCTTTCTATTTTACGTATATTTCGAGGATTGGTTAACACTTTTTACATAAATTTTACATGGTATTGAAGATTTTGATAAAGACTAAATTTGAATTTTATTAAAAAAAGACACGGCTTCCAGTGTCCCAACTTACGACGAGAGTTTTATGAGAAAGCTTAAATAGGTCAATTTAAGTTTCCTCATAATATATGAAACTGCAATTAGAAAATCAGTTATTTTTTAAAGGAGTTAATGGGTATTTGTATGTGCTGAAATCCTTATTAAAAACATCTTGTACTAATTGGATAGTTTCATAGTCATAAAAGCTATCGTATGTTGGGAGGCGTGGGAATAAAGGATCGGTAATATCAGCATCTGCAAAATTACCTTTAAAAATCGCCCTGTCCTTTTGATGATGCCATGATTTGGTTAGTATATGTAAAGGGGAAGTTTTTAGTTGATATATTTGTTCGAGGCGAATAATTTCAGTAGAGAAATTTTCAAGGTAGATATACTTTGTAACAAACTCATCCTCACCTGGTTCATACTGCTGCATTAAATGTGGATCTACTTGTTCTAAATCCATCATTTGTGCTTTTAAGTAGTAGAGAAAGATTTTAAATGAAATAGGTTTATTACAAAATTGATTACCATAATAAAAATTCCGAATAGGATTCCATGCTGGGTTTTCTATGTAAGGGGGAGCGATTAATGAGAAGAATGAACTTACAGCTCTTGTATACGGGTTTCTTACTAATTTATAGGTATCTTTTTCTTTTGAATATAAAGCTGCAGCTAATTCAATAAAGTAGTCCGAGGAGTTTTTATATATTTCATTTTCATAATTATGGATGAAAGAATCGTATTTTATGGCTTGTTTAAATAAATTTATTTGATAAAAAAACCAATGTGCAAGAGAGGTACAGCCACTTTTTTGACTCCAAAATAAAATTAAAGGGAAGTTAGAATTAAAGAGGGGAACGCGTCCGTATTTAATAATATTTGCAAAAGACATAGTTATCCTCCATTCAGTTATGTCAATTATGTTTAGTGTATGAATAGAGAACTTGGCATATGAACAAGAGAAGTAGAATAGATAGTTTAAAACAATATAATTTTGAAATAAAAGCGTTAGTTTTTACAATAATCTTTACACCTATAAACAAACATAGCAGGCAACTGACTGGATTACCCGCTATGTTTATACACTGCACGGAGGAGTGCCTTCCGTTTTGAAAGAGCGAAGCCCAGGGAGAGAGCGCTCAGATGTAGTATGTGTAATGAAAAAAAGATTATTCGTAAATGAGAATGAAAATTATTTTATAAGGACTGGCATTCTTTTAGTTTCAAATCTTTCAAAGTCTATAGGACAATATGCAAACGTTACTATAGGCTCTGAAGTCTCGTTTGTAAAAAAAGTGTTGTTAATTACTTCACCAGAAGAAGAATAAAAAGTAATTTTGGTTTTTGATATAGGAGGAAGCGTTATTACCATTGGTTTACTTGTCATACTAATCAGCTCCTAAATTATTTAGTTCTATATGAACGTATATGTATTCAATAAATGTATATGAATTCATTTTATAAAGTTAGCACTTAGTGAATTGAGAAATTTAACAAAATAGTTATTTTAAATAAAAATTTATACTAAAAAAGAGCACTATATAAGTGCCCTTTAGGTGGTGGTCCAATAGAGAAGTGAATGAATTACACAATAGTATATGTCTGTTTTATTAGGGTGTGACGAATTCTATAAAGGGATCATTTTTATATATTTTAAATGAAAAAATAGAACAAAATTCTTATTTGAATAGAGAAGCCCTAGAGTTAGGAGGTCTAGGGCTTCAAGTCTGAGTATATCTCACACGGCATTAATAAAAGAGAAAAGAACATACTGAAGATAACATATGAATGTTTCATAAATGTATCAAAAAATTGAACAAAATCGTAATTTGAATAGAAAAATGGTTCTTACGTAATAGTAAGAACCCATGAACAGAGAAAAAGTCGCTTGTGAAACCATATGGGAATCACAATAACATTTTAACATCTTGATATATAGTTGTCTATATGTCTTTGGTGTAATAAAACTAGACAAAAACGCTATTTTATAAAAAAGAGAAGCACTTGACCAGAGTGCTTCTCTTAATGCCAATACACAATACCGTATTCAATTATAATGTATAAACGTAAAATATTTAACAATTAGCTATGTGGTAAAAAATTCATTATGGTTTAGTTTAAAATCAAGAAAGAGCACTTAATAAAGTGCTCTCATGACGAGATTCATTTTGTAATGACTATTTTATAAAGAAAGGAACGCAGAATATTATATGCGCGTTCAGTTAATTGAGTGTTTTTACAAACAAAGAGTAGCCAGCAAAAGCTAACTGCTCCGATCAAAATGAAAATCTAGATGCATAAATAGTATATGACAAGTTATCACTTATATTCAAGGAGGAATGGATATGAGTAAGACTCTGGACGTTTTGCAAATTCTAATCGACTTATCAATATTAATTAGTCTTAGAGATTGATCATATGTGGTGCCAAAAACTGAATCAAGAGGATTTAGTACTGGTAAAGAATATTGTTTTAATGACGAAGACTTCAAGTTGTTTAGAACACCAGAAGAAGTTGGTATAGCTGTTAAAAATGATACAGGTAACTTCGAACACATTAATTATAGTGAATTCTTATCATTCTTTGATTGCAAATAAAAGAGCAGTTAGCAAAAGCTAACTGCTCTTCTGAAACGCATTAAGAAGGAAGTTCAGAACTCAAGTGCATTTATAGTATGAACGGAATAATAAGAGTTAGAAATACTCTCCTTTCAAGTTTCTTGTTTTCAATTCCAAAGTCAAATCTGTTGTGTAAGCAAGGAAGGGCTTTTGCTCTTCTTCCAGCTACTTAATATTGTTGGAGCGGGTGAGTGTAGCGAAATAGGTAATTGGAAGCAGGATAAAATTTCATTTACCGTAATTGAATCACAGAATAGTGTACTGAAAAAGAGGACATTTCCAAACATGGATGTCCTCTTTTTATTAGAAAGTATGTACTTTTACAAGAACAATAAAGAAAGTATTAGTATGCCACCTAGAATGGAACTGATACACAGTGAAGAGTATCTAAGAAAAAGCATTGCGAACAATCCTTTTAGGTAAAGTATGAGTCAGTAATAAATGTTTTTATTTTATTATATAGAAATTATACATTAAACATATTTAATGAGTCATCTAGGTATAAAGATAATTGATAATCATACAATGATATGGAAAGGTCTTTTCTAACGTGTTAGTTACCTCAAAGTATATGATCTATCTTTTGGCGCCTGGGCGAGGGTGCTTTTTTTATTGCACCTTTTGATGAGGACAAGCATATATTGAAGTATAGTACAAGTTCACTCGCTTGTATCTATCTCGTTTCAATACTCATAAGAAACTTCCTTATCACATTAAGAGTGCACCTACTGGCGCAGGTGCACTCTTTTTATTGAATAAAATGGACATTTGGATAGAAAACACATCCTTAAAATAACCTTAATTTAACTATGGATTTAATAATACCTGAAAATAAATGTTATAATTTTCTAAAGAAACTCAAATAAAGTTTATTTTAGAAAAGGGGTAGAGGGAAAATGTTTCAAAAGCTTAAATTTTATTTAATGAGCATATTAATTAGTGCATTTTTAGGTGTGATTATCATAGGTGCTAATTTCTTGGTTCATAACATATATAATTTAGCTGCAGGTAAAGAATATCATTTTAATATGTGGTCTTCTATTATTATATTTAGTGTCGTATTCATTTCGGGTTTCTCGTACATGTTAAAGAAGGGACCAGATATACTTGTTAATGATTAAACCAACAGCAATTATTGTAGGCGCTACCGTGATCTGGGTGGCGTCTTGTTTGTTGTTAAAGAAAGATAAGCGCAAACGTGTTGCATTTCGCAAAACAAACGAAAAAAGAAAAGCAAGAATCAAATGATTCCTGCTAAGGTAAAAAATTTAATAATTGAACGATAGAGATAATAAACTCTGGTGAAATATTAATCTCGAATTTAGTGTTCATATAAAAACTCCTCTCTTTATTCAGTGCTTACATGGGTATATACAAGCAAAACGCAATTTCGTAACAAAAAAGAACAAAAATATAAGAAGAGGAATAAAAAAGAACCCGCTGGAGTTCGGGTCCTTTCACAAGTGATGGTGTATTCTCGGCTCGGGAACTGAGAAAAACACAAAAATATAATACATCTAGTTTTAGAGAATTTCAATACTAAATTAGAGTTATTTCGGAGGAGGATGAAGAATGGTTAATAACAAGTTAGAGATTAATATTAATGTTGATACATTTGAAACATTAAAACAAATAAAGGGAGTAACAGAAGCTACTAATGGATTTGGTGCTATATTAGAGAAGCAGACGGTATCGCCTATATTGAAGGTTACAACGTTAACTTACGTAAAGGATCAGGTACAAGCTATTCTATGATTCGCCAGTTAAACAATCCAGAAGCTTATATTGTATGGACTGAAAAAGATGGCTGGTTAAATCTTGGTGGAGAACAATGGATTAAAAATGATCCATCTTATGTGAAATTCAGTAAGAAAAGCACAGTGGATTCTTCTATTGTAGGGAAGCGTGTTGTTTCAAAGGTTAACAATCTACGTTTCTATGATGCTCTATCTTGGCGGGATAAGGATGTTGCTGGTTTTGTAGAAGAAATATACATAAATTATCGCTGAAAAAGTGACAGAGTCTGACCGCAAAGGAATGAAACAGCATTTTATTATTAGCAGTCAATATGAATATTCATTTTGGGAAATGACTTATACATTAGAGCAGTGGTCAGTGAATAAAGAAGCGAAAAAGGTAATAGGATAGTGAAAAGAAGATTTGATATACATATGTATGGTCAATACCTCTTTTATAATCTTTTGTAAAATTATTGTAAATCCCAAATACAATACGTGACTAATATTATATAATCTAAATATATTATATTAATCATATGAAAGGAGGGATATGTATGGAAATTTCTTTTAACTTTTATCAGAGTCATGTCATTAATATATAAGTCGGATAAGCGGTATTTGCTATTCTTTTAAATAATTAAATTATGTGATAATACTTTAGTTTTTTTGTGATCAAGAAAAATGAAGAAAGGAAGTAATCATTTTATGGAAAAATTAAAGTTGTTAACATTTGAAAATATAGTAGAACCTCTTTTAAACGAAAGCGTATCATTTATATATTTTCCTATTGAATGGCTCGATATTGTAGAGATACATTATAAGACATTTTTATTAACGAGTAAGTTGAAACGATTGAATGAAAGGTTATATGATATGTTTTCTGATATATTATTTATTCAGCATAATCCATATGTACTAAATGAAAATACACCATGGATTGTAAGTAAAGAACCTATTAGAAAAGAACAACTTGATTATATTTTTCAAAGTTGGTATGAGATTATTCATGATTGGAAACCTAATAAATTAATAGAATCGCCAAAATATGAATGGCATTATGATTTAATTTCTAATTTAACAGTACTACATGATAAGGAAGTATATTCTAAATGGGTGCCCGCTTTAATTTCACATATTTTTTGTGAACTTCCTGTACAAATAGAAAACATAAATGAAGAAGATATATATTTTTCTCCTCTTAGATCACAAAATATTTGTGAGGCGATGTCAGAGCCTATTAAAGATGAACAAACACAAGATTATTTTGCCTATGTATTTCGGTTCGAATATATAACACGCGGAGGAGAGAACATTCCATTATTAAATGTTTCAATAGGAATTCGGAGATTTTATCAAGAATATAACCATCCAGACATTCCTTTGCTATTAAGACGAAAGCGGGGCATGATTTTAATTTCCACTCCGGAATTTGCATCGAATAATAAGAAATTACGATTTGTAAAACTAAAAGTTCAGCAGGCTACAAACGGCATCAAATGGATTAAGATATTTAGAAATTTAAAAGATGATTTTCGTATAGGTGGAGAAGTTGAATTGGATCATATTCTTCAATATCCGAAAGATTATATGCTAGGAGCAAATCTTAGGGTACTTCTTCCATACAATGAGAGAATATATAAAGTTCAAGGTACTAAAATAAGATCTGGTATAAAAGCAAAAGAAAGAGAGTATCTATTTAAAGGGTTTCAGCAAAAATTTTCTTATTTCACATTACTACCAGAATGTAAAAAGATTGAAACAGGCAATAGGAAAGAAGTATTCCCTTTAATTGCACCAAAAGGATTAGAGACTATAACGCTAGAAATATGGTCTGAAAAAATATCGCTGGAAGTAGAACAAGCATTATTTGAAAGTAAAATGGTGTTAGCTCAAATCAGTGAGTCGTCATATGTATTACATGCAGATTCTCCAGTATTGTTAAAAATAGAAAGATGTAATATTGAAAAGGTATTGCAAAATCCATATAAAATGCAATATTGCCAGAAGTATAAAACGAATTTAGTAGAGGATGTTATGAAAGCGGTTTATGCTACTGCAGGTAAGCGTAATGATACGACATTGGCGTTAATTGCAATGAAAAATTGTGATGGACGTGAAAAAATTGATCCAAAGCAAATTGTTAGAGAAGGATTTGCACGAACAAACCGTATTTCAGCATTTATTAATTTATTTATAGGTCAAAGTGTGTCTCGTAAAACGATTATAAATGGTATTTTGAGTTTATTAGAACAAAAAGGATTTTTAAAACGTAGTTGGAATAAGATAAATTTACCTTGTACATATGTTAATTTATCAATTGAACGAATCTCGAAATTTGATTTCTTACCCATTTTTTCAAAAATAAAAGGAAAAGAAATTTCATATAAATTATATGGGAATATAGAGTGGCAAACGATTGATCGTTTATTATTAAATGTAGATAAACATAACACCTTTTTGCCGCAGCCTTCAAAAAGAAATGATATGGGCATTCAATTTAAACAATTTGTTTCTGAAACATTAGCGGAAATTTTACAACCTGCAAAAGAGCAAAATGAGCAAGTATACTTCATTATAGATGCGAATGTAAGAAAATATTGGATAAAAGAGTTGCAAAATGAAAAAATTGATATAGATACTTTCCCTGACATTGTTCCAGATGTGCTAAGGGTTCCAAACTTAAATGCTGTAAGAATAAATACATCTTTTGATGTACCCAAATACGGTGTGATAGAATGTGATGACGTATTAGATAGTACGAGTCTATATATAGATCAAAAGGGAATGTATTATAGCACTGGTGAGTATCTGTGTAATGATAGTGAAACATTGCATCGATATATACTTGAAATATTACCTCTAGGTGTAAAAGCTGTTGAAAGGAACTATATTGCCAAAATGGTACATTACATGCGCTGTAATTCAAGTATGCTTTTGGAAAAGAATATACACATGCCATATTCTATGCATATGGCGAAAGTAATAAAAAGTTATATGACGGATATAGATGCAAGAGAGTTTAAAGAGTTTGATGATGAATTGGATGTAGATATTATAAAAATAGAAAAGAAAGATTCAATTATTCGGATTTAAATAATAGTAGACAAATCCTGTTCATTATATCGGTCAGGATTTGTCATTTTTTCATGTAAATAAGGATATCTTTTGTCATGTATCTTTTCTTTTACATATTTACTTTATTTCCATACAGGATTAAGATGTTTTTTAGAAATAAAAAACTACATCATACGGAAAAGCTATATGAATTGACTCAAAAGAAATTTGAAAGGAATGAGGAATTGTGAAGAAATTAGATGTGCTATTCATGCTATTGAGCGGCCTCTTTCCAGTTGCAGGAATTTTAAAGCAAATCCCACTAGAACAATCTTTATATATTGGAGGTCTTTTATTTTTTACTAGTTTCGGTAGTTATTTTGCGAAAAAAATATATTCACGTATATGTAGTTGGATAGCGTATGCGCCATTTATTACATTATTGTTAATCATTTGGCATCAAGATATTTCAACTAGTTCAATAATAGCGAATGCGAAAATTGCCTCTTGTATCGCTTTAGTCCCATGTTTATTCCGTTTTCGTACATATGGACTTACTTTCGGTTTATTTGCATTATGGTCCGCTTTACTTTGGGATATGAAAGAAGTACAGTCGTTAGTCATACTTGAACGTATGTCTAGCTTAATGACAAGCAATTTCAAATATATCATGCTTTTAGTTGGTGGACTTATATTTGGTGGATTACTTGCGATGTTAATTCACCGCAAAGAGAAAGATGATAATAAAGAAAATATAAATCTATTTAAACAAAAAAAGAAACGCAAAAAATTATCCTTTAAGATTCCACTTCCAAGATTACCTAAATTTAGGATGAAATTATTTAAGTTTGGTAAAAAAGTATCAAAACGAAAAACACCAGAAAAACTACATGAGCATAATTACGAAGAACCGGCTCCAGCTGCAACATATGAAATGAAAGAGCAAATACATCAATATAAAGAAGGTACTGTTCAAGGACAAACAAGGATGGAACGTCGTAGAAATAGGTATAATGCATAAGAAATATTAGTAAGCCTTTAATGATTTATCATTAAAGGCTTTTTTGTAATTACATATAGATTGCTAATGAGAAATTTATAGCATAATCTAAAACTGAGGACTCCAATAAAATAATGGGAGGATAAAATGCTTATTATTATATATATTGCCGTCAGTATATTATTTTTAGTTAGCTTTTTACATGTTTACTGGGCTTTCGGAGGTAAGTGGGCGACAAATAGTGTTATTCCGACTAAAGATGGAGAAAAGGCGTTTACACCAGGTGCAGGAATGACATTGATCATTGCGTTATTATTAAGTATGGCAGCAATAATTTTATTACAACAAACTAATATTGTTCATTTTGCATTTCCTAATAGTATTGTTCAAGTGGCATCCTGGGTGTGTATGATTGTATTTCTCATAAGAGTAATTGGTGAGTTTCATTATTTTGGTATTTTTAAGCGAAAAAAAGATACTCAATTTGCTAGAATGGATACTGTTTTATATATACCACTTTGTGCATTTTTATCTTTATCATTCTTATTAGCAATTATAACTTGAACATAAAATGGTGGCTGTTTTCTTCAAAATAGCAAATGTAAAAGTGAAAAATCTAGGGGTAAATAAAAAGGATGTAAGCGCCTTTTTACCGAATTATAGATTATTATGAAAGTCGGGTGACACTATGAAGTACGTAAAAGTCAGTATGAATGGTGGAAGTGAACACAAATTTTCGATGACTTTAGCTCGGTTTGAAGAACTTATTACAACAGAGAATGGGCTATTAGAAAATAAATTAGTTAGCATTGAAAATGTAATGATTAATCCTACTAATATATCTTCTGTAGTTGAAAAAATCGGTGTACCGGCTAAATTTATGGAAGCTTAAAAATGTGTACATAAAAAACATCCAGGGGGATGTTTTTTTATATGATAATTGTACAATGGATATTTGAACAAATTTTTTAACGATACCTATGCATGTATGAAGTAGCTAGATATGATATTTAATATATGCACAATAAAATAAGTACAAGCATATATTAAATAGTAGGACAAGATCTTCGTGTCTGAATCAATACTCAGAAAAAACCTCTAATCACATTAGAGCATCCAATAGCAGGGTGCTCTTATTTTTTATGAAAAATGTAGCTCTACAATGGCTTCGTTTCAATTATAGTTTTCTTTAACCTTTAATTTTAAACTTATCTTTTACGTTAATAAAAATTAAGAATAAAATGACAGCAATAATTAAATTAGACAGATAGTGTCAACAACGATTCAAATTTCCCCAATTTCAACGAAATGAAATTCCCCATTATGAACGGCTAAATCGTTGTTTGGG
>NZ_JAQFUL010000017.1:0-77185 GCF_027716265.1 Bacillus cereus group sp. Bc031 | reverse complement strand
ATGTCTTTTTTAAATAAATAGTACTTTGATAACTAAAAATTCTGTTGTTTTTCAGTTGACATACTACCGCAGGTCTTATTTAACAAATTCTCAAGTGTCCGCCGCAATCCGTTTAACAACTAACGGAGACGCATATATGTTGAATACAGTCGGTTTACAAATCAACATAAATTCACCTAACATACAAGCAACAAAAAGCGTGAATAAAAGTGTTGCAGCAATTGGAGACGTTCTCACTTATACAGTTACTATCCCTAATACAGGGCTTCTCCCCGCCAATAACGTTATTTTTACAGACATTCTTCCTAACGGTACTTCCTTTATACCTGGAACTGTAACAGTAGATAATGTCCCGCAAACGAATGCAAATCCGGCCGCTGGTATATCTCTTGGAACCATTAATAACAGCGCTTCTCGTACAGTAACTTTCCAAGCTACTGTCGTTTCTTTTCCAAATCAAAATCCTATCTCCAACACTGCTAATATTACATTTCAATATACACCAATCGCTGGAGGAACGACTTTTAACGGTCTTGCAACAAGCAACTCTGCTGGAACACAAGTTAACCTCGCAGATATTAATGGCACAAAATCAGTTAACAAACTTTTTACCGATATTGGTGAAACGTTAACTTACAGTATCGCCTTAGCTAATATAGGGAATATTGCTGCAACGAACGTTATATATACGGATCCGATTCCTAGCGGGACTACTTTCGTTCCAGGAAGTGTAACTGTTAACGGAATTACGCAAGCTGGAGCGAATCCCGCAAATGGTATATCAATTGGGTCTATTGCTGCTAATTCTACGACTACTATTTCATTCCAAGTATCCGTTCCATCTATCCCCCAAACAAACCCCATATTAAATAGCGGGACTACAACTTATCAATACATTCCTGTACCAAATCAACCGGCAGTAAGCGGGACTGATACGACGAATATTGTCTCCACTCAAGTGAATAATGCTACTGTAACAATGACAAAAGCGGTAGATAAAAATTTTGCCGATATTGGTGATACACTAACGTACACCGTTTCCTTTACAGGTACAGGTAATACAAGTGCAAACAATGTTATGTTTACAGATGCCATTCCTACTGGAACCACTTTTGTCCTTAACAGTTTAACAATAGATGGCACAACACAAGTGGGAGCAAATCCCGCTAACGGTGTGAACATTGGATCGATCCCAACTGGTACAACAAAAAATGTTTCATTTCAAGTAGTTGTAAATACAATACCCACGCTAAATGTCGTATCTAATGGATCAAGCGCTTCTTATCAGTACACTGTCAATCCAAGCCAATCACCCGTTACAAAAAACATTTCTTCTAATCTCGTTTCCACTCAAATTAACAATGCGAATTTAGCATTAACAAAATCAACAAATAAACAATTTGCTACAATCGGCGATACAATCAGTTATACAATCCTTATCTCAAACAGTGGAAATACAGCTGCAACGAACGTACAACTAACAGATCCACTTCCAAATGGGACAATATTGACTCCAGGTACTGTAACACTAAACGGTGTTTTGCAAAATGTAAATTCTCTCGTTGCTTTGCCTATTGGCACAATTCCCGGCGGAGCTACTTTTACACTTTCTTTCCAAGTAACTGTCATCAATATTACCGCCCAAAATCCTATCATTAACAATGCTTTCGCTTCTTATTTATACACTGTAAATCCTAGTCTGCCACCAAATTCAAAAACAGCAAATTCTAATTCTGTTACATCAACAATTAGACTAGCAAACCTTCAAGCTACTAAATCTGTAGATAAAACGTTTGCAGAAGTTGGAGATATATTAACCTATACCTTCGCTCTTACAAACAACGGAAATGTTACGGCAAACAATGTATTACTATCCGATTCAATAGCGAACGGGACTTCCTTTGTACCGAACAGTGTTATCGTTAACGGCGTTAATCAGCCGGGCGCAACACCAGCTAGCATCAATATCGGTAGCATCAATGCTAATACTACGATTACAGCTTCATTCCAAGTATTAATCACTAGCATTCCAAACCCAAACCCTATTTCGAATAGTGCCTCCATTTCTTATAACTTTATTGTTGATCCAAACGCTTCGCCTGTAAGTAAGAACACTACTTCAACTACTACATTTACGCAAGTAAACGATGCAAATGTCATTTCAGCTAAAACAGTAGATAAAGGGTTCGCTACTGTAGGGGATGTATTAACTTATACCGTCGTTTTAACGAATGCAGGAAGTGTTTCTGCTGATAGTCCTACTTTCGTAGATACAAATCCAGACGGCACTACCTTTATCCAAAACACTTTCCTGATTAATGGTGTACTCCAAAATAACGCAGATCCAAATGTCGGTATTCCGTTACCTTCCATTCCTGCGAACGGTTCACTTACCGTCTCTTATCAAGTAACTGTCACCTCTTTACCAACACAAAATCCAACAATAAATTCATCTAGTACACAGTATAGTTTTATTTTAAATCCGGGCGATCCACCAACTATAGAAACATCTTTAAGTAATACTGTAAGTACACAAATTAATGTAGCAAATGTAGTTATTGTTAAACAGGTAGATTTAACTATTGCTGATGTTGGGCAACCAATCACATATACCATTGCCCTAGCTAACCCAGGAAATACTCCAGCGAATAATGTAGTTGTTACCGATATACTCCCTTCCGGCACAACTCTCGTACCAAATAGTACTTTTATAGGCGGTGCTTTACAGCTAGGTGCAGACCCAAGTACCGGTCTTCAAGTCGGGACAATTACTGCTGGCGGATTTACAACGATTGTTTTTCAAATAAGCGCAAGTAGTTTGCCTACACAAAATCCAATTCAAAACAGTGCTGCACTGCAATATAACTTTATTGCTGACCCAAATTTACCTGCTGTTGTGAGAAATGCTACTAGTAATATAGTAACGACACAAATTAATACTGCTAATATTGTCGCTACGAAACTAACAAGTACAAATTTCGCTGATGTTGGTGATGTCATAACTTATGCAACGATTTTAACGAATAACGGCAATATCCCTGCCTCCAATGTAACGTTTACAGATATCATTCCAGCTGGTACCATCTTCCTTCCTAACACTGTAACGATTAACGGGGTTCCTATAGCTAATGCAAACCCTGCTAATGGCATTTTAATTGGTACAATAGGAGCGAATTCATCACGTACTGTCTCATTCCAAGTTTCTGTACCAACTATTCCTAGTCCAAATCCGATTACGAATCAATCGAGCACTACATTCCAATACATGTACGACGCATCCAAACCAATTGTAACGCAGCTGGTGGCATCTAACACCGTACAGACGACTATTAATAATGCTACAATTGCCGCTGTAAAATCGGCAGATAAACAGTTTGCTAACGTAAATGATATGATTACGTACACGACTACTTTAACGAATAACGGGAACACACTTGCATCAAATGTAATTTTTACAGATGTACTTCCAAACGGAACATCATTTATCCCTAATAGTGTAACAGTAAATGGAAATGCACTCCCTAATACAAATCCAGCAAGTGGGATTGCAATTGATCCAATAAACCCTAATACAAGTGCAACAATCTCATTTCAAGTAATAGTAAATTCCATTCCTAGTCCAAATCCAATCCCGAACCAAAGCAATACAGCGTACCAATATGTCATAGATCCTAACTTACCTCCAGCATCCGCTAATGCGTTAAGTAATGTAATAACAACTCAAATTAATAACGCTACAATCGTCGCTACGAAGTCAGTAAATACACCGACAGCTGCAATTGGGGATATCGTTACTTATACGATTGCCGTTACGAATACAGGAAATATTCCTGCTAGTGCTACAGTTTTAACAGATGGACTCGGCGCAGGCGCTTCATTTGTCCAAAACTCTGTAACTATCAATAATATTCCGCAGCCGGGTTTAGATCCATCACTTGGTATTCACTTAGCAGATATTCCCCCAGGAGATACTGTATTCATTACTTTTCAAGCACAAATTTTAGCGATACCACCTAGTGGCACATTAACAAATAATGCTCTTGTAAATTATGAGTATACCGTGAACCCAAACCAATCACCTGCTGTTGATAGCACAATTACGAATACGACGGTTACTCCAATTATTGATGCTACTTTAGTTTTAAATAAAAATGCGAGTACAACTTTCGCTACAATTGGTGATACGATTACATTCACTTCATCTATTACAAACACAGGAAATACTACTGCGAACAACATTGTGTTTACAGATTCCATTCCAAATGGTACTACCTTTGTCCCAAATAGCTTTAAAATAAATGGTGTAACCGTCCCAAATGCAAATCCGCAAAACGGTATCAATATTGGTAACTTGAATGCAAATGCATCGATTACACTCAATTTTCAAGTAAACATTACAACGCTGCCAAACCCGAATCCACTTCCGAACAAATCATCGCTTCAATATAACTTTATTGTTGATATAAATGAGCCGCCTGTTTCCCGAACAGTTCAATCCAATAAAACCTTTACACAAGTAAATACTGCTTCCGTTATCGCAACAAAAACTGCAAGCAGTGCATTTGCTGCTGTTGGAGATACAATTACGTATACAACTACCCTCACTAATAGCGGAAATACTACCGCAAACACACCTGTTTTTATCGATATATTACCACCCGAACTTTCATTCGTTCCTGATAGTGTACAAATTAACTCCATCCCACAACTTGGATTTAGACCAGATAGCGGAATCTCTTTAGACGCAATTCCAGTTGGAGGAACGATAACAATTAGCTTTCAAGCTATTGTTGGCTCAATACCAGCTACAAATCCAACATTGAACCAATCTAGCACAACATACTCTATCATTGTTGATCCTAACCAGCCGCCGGTGACAGAAACAGCTACAAGTAATCCAACTTTAGTTCAAATTAACGAAGCGATTATTCAAGCAACGAAAAGTGTGGATCGACTATTTTCTGACATTGCACCTGGAAATTCATTTTTAACGTATACTGTTTTATTAGAAAATATAGGGAACACAACTGCTACGAATATCATTTTTACAGATCCGATTCCAAATAATACAATATTTATAGAAGATAGCGTTCGAGTAGGTGGGGTTTTATTACCTGGAGTAAGTCCAGCGAACGGGATACCAATTGGAGATATTATTGCAGGAGATTTTATAAATGTTACCTTCCGTGTGCAAGTAGTTAGCATCCCAAATCCTATTTTTACAATCGGACCTGGAGGACCAAACTCACCAGTTGTAAACGGTGCTTCTATTGATTATCAATTTATGACAGGACCTAATTTACCACTTGTTTCACGAAATACGACATCTAATTCTGTTTCGACACAAATAAATTCTGGGGAAATTGTGGCAATCAAATCTGTAGATAAAACTTTCGCAACGATTGGCGATACAATTTCTTATACAATTACATTAAGCAACCCTGGAAATGTCACTTCACAAAATATAATTTTCACGGATACTTTACCTGATGGAACGGCATTCATATCTGGCACTCTTACAAACGATTCTGGTACACAGCAAATCGGAAATCCATCTAACGGGATTCAGATTGGAAATATAAACCCAAATGGAACGGCCGTGATTACTCTTAATGTACTTGTTACAAACATTCCAAGTATAAATCCAATTTCTAATTTTAGTTCTGTACAATTTGCACATGTGGTTGATCCTAGCCAACCTGCCGTAACACAAACGAATGTATCTAATTCTGTTTCGACAACAATTAATAGTGCAATATTAACGACCCAAAAAAGCGTTGATAAATCTATCATTTCTGTTGGAGATACGATTACGTATACAACAACTATTACAAATACAGGAAATACGACTGCAACGAATATAACGTTCACGAGCGCAATTCCAGCTAACACTACCTTTATACCAAACTCAGTCAAAATAAATGGGGTTCAGCAATCTGGTGCGCAACCAGCACTTGGAGTAACTATACCAAATATCGCTCCTGGTAAAACAGTAACCGTTACTTTCCAAGCAACTGTTCTTTCTGTTCCCCCTTCAAGTTCAATTATGGGTAGTGACACAATTTTATATTCTTATACTGTCGATCCAAACGGAACTCCTATTACAACTTCTACTTCAACGAATATCGTTACAAACCCGGTACTAGATGCTATGATAACGATGGTGAAATCTGTAGATCAAACACTTGTAACACTAGGTGATACCATTACCTATACGACACTTTTGACAAATACCGGTAATACAAACGCTACGAATATTACTTTCACTGATCTTATACCAAATGGTACGACGTTTATTACTGATAGCGTTACAATAGGTGGCATTACACAAATCGGGCTCAATCCTAATACCGGCATAACAATTGGATCAATTGCTCCTAACAGCTCAATATCTATAGCATTTCAAGTTACAGCTACTTCTACACCAGCCCAAAATCCTATTGTCAATTCCGCTACTGCTTCTTACACATTTATCGCTGATCCAAATGCACCAATTGTTTCAAGAAGTGTTACTTCAAACACAACATTTACTACAATTAATACAGCTACCATTCTTTCATCTAAACAAGTTGATAAAGCATTTAGCCACATCGGAGATACACTCACTTATACGGTCACTTTAACAAACAATGGAAATTCATCTGCACAAAATGTTATTTTCACAGATACTATGCCGAGCGGAACTACATTTATTGCAAACACATTTTCCATTAATGGAGTTCCTCAAAGTGGTGCGAATCCAGTAAACGGTGTAAATATTGGACCGATAACAGCGGGGGCTACAGTAAATGTTTCCTTCCAAGTAAACGTGACCTCATTACCAACCGAAAACCCAATTGTAAATTTCTCATCAACATCTTATCAATTAATCTCACCGCCTGATACAGAAACTTCAATTAGCAATCCTGTTTCAACGCAAATTAAAGAAGCCATATTATCTATGACGAAGAATGAAAGTGCATCCTTTGCAGATATCGGGCAAACTGCTTTTTACACTACTTCTATTACCAATGTAGGCAATACCGATGCAACGAATATTATATTCACAGATGTATTACCAAGTGGACTCACATTTGTTCCTAACACATTAACTATCGATGGCGTTTTACAACCTAACGCGAATCCAAATACAGGTGTATTACTTGCAGCACTTCCACCAAATGAAATATATAGTATCGTCTTTCAAGTTACAGTTAGCAGCATTCCACCTATTAATCCAGCACCGAATACAGCATCAACGACATATGAGTTTACTGTTGATCCTGTTAACCCTCCAGTGTCGAGTTCAGCTACTTCCAACACTACACTTCTTCAAATAAATAACGCAAATATTATAAGTACAAAAACGGCAGATCTTACCTTTGCGGATGTTAGTAATACAATAACATTTACACTTAACCTCCCTAATACCGGGAATGTGGCTGCAACTGATGTTACCGTCATCGATATACTTGATAGCAATTTAAGTTTCGTTCCAAATAGTTTCACAGTTAATGGGCAAACCATTCCAAATGCTGATTTATCTACTGGTGTAAATATCGGTTCCATTAATGGTGGTAATACGGCAATTGTCACATTCCAAGCAACTGTTACTACACTTCCTACACTTAATCCTATTTCTAATTCTGCTTCTATCACATATCATTATGTCGTTGACCCTAGCCAGCCATCTATTACAACTTCTAATCAATCTAATACAACAACCACACAAATTAATAGCGCTATCCTTACTGCACAAAAAAATTCAAATGTATCTACGGTTGACATTGGGCAAGATATTGTCTACTCCGTTACAATTACAAATAGCGGAAATGTTAGTGCAACAAATGTTATTTTTACCGATCTTATTCCAGATGGAACTTCATTTGAACCGAATAGTTTTACACTTAACGGAACTAGCATCCCAACTGCAGATATCGTTACAGGAGTTCCAATTGGTGATATCGCGCCAAACCAATCTGTCATTGTGGCATTTAATATTATCGCAGATGAAATCCCGCCTATAAATCCAATTACCAATCAAGCTAGCGTTAACTTTCAACATATCGTTAATCCGGCTAATCCACCAGTTTCAAAAAACATTACTTCTACTACTGTTTCAACAAAAATCGAAAGTGCAATTTTAAACACGATTAAAATCGGAGATAAAGCTTTTGCAACGATTGGTGATACGATTACGTATACAACTACGATTACGAATACAGGAAATATTCCAGCTAACAACGTTGTTTTCTCAGACCCTTTACCTTCATGGACACAATTTGTTACAGGATCAGTTGTTGTTGACGGTACTTCATTACCATCCGCTTCTATCACCAGCGGTATTGGCATAAATACAGTCAATCCAGATCAAACTGTAACAATCATATTCCAAGTTCAAATTGTAAGCAATCCGACAACATTCACTCCTGAACTCCAAAACTTAGCATTTGTGAACTTCCAATATAACGTAGGCAATGCATTACAGGCTCAGCCTGGCAACGTGGAAACGAACGTCTTCGTTACTTCTATTCATTCAGCAATACTTTCAGCTGTAAAAACTGCTAGTACAGCCTTTGCAAATATTGGCGACACGATCACTTATACCGTTTTAATTCAAAATAGCGGCAATACAAATGCTACGAATGTAAATTTCTCAGACCTCATTCCAGCAGGAACGACCTTTGTTGAAAATAGTTTTACTGTAAATGGAAATACCATTCCAGGTGCAAATCCAAATAGCGGCGTTACTATCGGGACCGTTAGCGCGGGTAGTTCCTTAACCGTTACTTTCCAAGTCATAGTTACATCTACTCCTCCTTCCAACCCAATTACAAACGTTGCATCTATTCAATTCGCATTCATCGTTAATCCGGCCGCTCCTCCTGTTACAGGCACAATAACTTCTAATAGCGCTTCAACACAAATTAATAACGCTACTGTTACAACGCTTTTAGAAGCAGATCGAACAATCGTATCTATTGGAGATATAATTACGTACACTGCAACATTAACAAATACTGGAAACTTCCCTGCAAACTCTGTATTACTCATTAACGGTGTTCCTGAAGGGGCATTATTTGTTCCAAATAGTGTCACGCTTAACGGGATTTCACTTCCAGATGCAAGTCCAACTCTCGGTATTCCAGTTGGTATTATCGCACCAGGTGATTCTGTTACGATTACGTTCCAATTTCTTGAAAACTCTATTCCACCGCAAGGAGCAATTATAAATCAAGCACTTACAAGTTACACGTATATTGTCGATCCGAGTCAACCTCCTGTTACAGCAACATCCTCGTCTAATACGGTTAATACAGCTGTTGTTGATGCATCGTTATCCGTAATTAAAAATACAGATTCTCTCGTACAATCTACTAACGGTACAATCACTTACACTGTAGTCGTTCAAAATAACGGGAATACAACTGCAAATACAGTTACTTTAACAGATTTGGTCCCAGAAGGAACTGCATTTATTCCGAATAGCGTAACCATTAATGGCGTTTCAGCTCCAGGTGCCGATCCAAACGTAGGGATACCATTAAACTCCATAGCGCCTTCAGACATTATCACCATAACATTCCAAGTGATCGTTCAATCCATTCCAAGCGTAAATCCAATTTCTAATATAGCCCGTATTTCCTATACTTTTATCGCCGATCCAACCGCTCCTATCATCTCTCGAACAATAACGTCTAATCCAGCAGTCACACAAATTTCGGATGCGACTATCCTTTCTTTAAAAGGAGTCAATGCACAACAAGCAACAACAGGTGATATTTTGACTTATACGATAACGCTAGAGAATACCGGAAATATTCCTGCTTCAAATCTTATATTTTCAGATACTCTTCCAGAAGGGACTACATTCGTAGACAATAGTTTTACACTTAACGGAACAGCTATACTTGGTGCCAATCCAAATGCAGGTGTTACTTTGCCTAACCTAGCAGCAAACGCTACTCACCTTATTTCGTTCCAAATTCTTATTAACGATTCATTCTCGCAACAATCGATTACAAATCAATCCAATACAACATATACAATTCAACCAGATCCAGGGCAACCGCCTATTACGGAAACATCTACTAGTAATATCGTCATTACAAATTTCGTGCAAGCACAATTAACAATTACAAAAACATCCAATCCAACAACTGTAGATATTGGTGGAACGATCCTTTATATTTCTGAAGTGAAAAATATCGGCAATGTTGACGCAATAAATATTATTTTTACAGATTCGATTCCAGCTGGGACTACATTCGTTCCCGACAGTGTCACAATTAACGGTGTACTTCAGCCTGATACAAATCCAGAAAACGGAATATCAATTGGAACGATCCCATCAAATAGTTCCAAAACAATACTATTTCAAGTACAAACAAACAATCCACCTACTGAAACCGAAATTGTAAATCAATCTTCAGCAACGTACCAATATGTAAGCATTCCTACAGCTCCCCCAGTGAATCGCTCTGCAACCTCTAATATCGTTACAACATCACTTCAAAATGCAAATATTATTTCTGTTAAGCAGGCAGATGTTACTTTCGTATCCATCGGGCAAAATATTACCTACACAAATACACTACAAAATATAGGAACTGTTCCGGCTAACAATACATTGTTCATTGACAATATTCCAGAAGGTACGATATTCATTGAAGATAGCTTATCAATAAATAATGTCATTCAGCCTGGTGCGAACCCTGAAAATGGAATAACTCTTGGCACGATACAACCAGATGAAACAGTCACTATTTCATTCCAAGTACAACTTACAAGTATACCTCCTGGCAATACAGTCATTAACATTTCAGACACTTCGTATGAATACCAAATTGAGCCTAGTTCTCCAATTATTCAGCGTAGATCGTTATCAAATGCAGTAAATACTGAAATCCGTACAGCAAATATTAGTGCAATTAAATCCGCTAACAGATCTATTACACGCATCGGTCAAATCATCACATATACAGTCGCAGTTACAAACGCTGGTACAGTACCTATTACAAATACTCTCCTAATTGACGCAATTGCTGCTGGCACCACATTCATTCCAAATAGCATTCTTGTAGATGGTATACCAAGACCTAACAAGAATCCAATTACTGGAATCACCCTTAATATTATCCTTCCAAACAATACAATTATCGTTACATTCCAAGTAAATGTAGTCTCTATACCTCCTCAAAATAACATTAATAATATCGCCGTCATCCACTATGAGTATCAGCCAGACCCAAGCTTACCACCAATTTCAGAAACGACATCTTCCAATACTACAAATATACAATTTATTGATGCTATTCTTATCGCTACAAAATCTGCTAATACAATATTAGCTAATATTGATGAAACTATTGAATATACAGTACTCATTCAAAATAACGGATCCACTACAACTAACTCCATCTTTTTTACAGATACGATAGAAGATAGAACAGTCTTTATTCCAGGAAGTGTAATAGTTAACAACACGGTACTTCCTGCAGCAGATCCAAATATCGGTTTTTCTATTCCTAATATTGCGTCAAGTCAAGCGACTACAATAACGTTCCAAGTTTCCGTTACGAATTTACCTGCTGTAAACCCAACACCTAATACTGCAAACATCGTCTACGACTTTATTTTCAACCCTGATTTTGCACCAATTCAAAAATCGACTACTTCCAACACTACTTTCGTTCAAATTAATGATGCTGATATCGTTTCACTTAAAACCGTTGATTTAACTTCTGTAACAATTGGTGACATTTTAACTTATACAACAACTTTAACGAATACAGGGAATACAGATGCCACTGCTGTTGTATTTACAGACAATATTCCTGGTGGAACTACCTTTATTGACGGTAGCGTTTTAGTAAATAACATTCCGCAGCTTAACGCCAATCCAAGTACCGGTATACTTGTAGGAACGATTGCTCCTAACATTTCTATCCCAGTCACATTTTCTGTTACCGTCATAGCGCTTCCAGCTAGCGGCCATGTTCAAAATCAATCAACTTCTCGTTATACGATAAATGGAGAAGAACAAATATCGACTAGTAATATTACCTTCACTGAAGTTATTACTGCTACTGTAGTCGCAACAAAAACAACGCCTATCCAATACGGTGACCTACAAACGATTATCCCTTACACAATTTCCATCACAAACAACGGGAATATACAAGTAGAAAACATTATCGTGACAGATATCATCCCAGCAAATACGAACTTTATAGAGAACAGTGTTATTGCGAATGGCAACGCTCGTCCAAATGACAATCCACTTAGCGGGATACAAATTGATAACATTCCGCCTAATACAACAGCAACTATTCTATTCCAAGTACGTGTTACTTCGATCCCACAAACAAATCCAATTTCTAACACGAGTACAATTAAATTTCAATACACGTTACCAGATCGACCACCTATTACAGAAACTATTATTTCATCAGCTGCCGTAACAGAAATTAATCACGCGACTTTAAATAGTAATAAAGCTGTTGACCTGGCATTTGCAACTGTCGGTGATACGTTAACGTATACGATTACACTCAATCAAACTGGTAATGTTGCAGCAAATGATGTAGTCATTCAAGATATAATTCCTCAAGGTACCACATTTATAGAAAATAGCGTTATTGTAAACGGAAAAACGCTTCCGGGAGTTAATCCAGTAAGCGGTATACCAATTGACACTATAATTGTTGGTGGAGATGCTATCGCTTCATTCCAAGTTTTTGTGACTTCTATCCCAACACCAAATGAACTTAACAACAATGCAATTACTACCTTTAACTATACTGTCAATCCAAATAACGCACCTGTTACAAATACAACCACAACAAATACTGTTACAACAACCGTCCAAAATGATAATGTCATTGCGATAAAAGCTGTTGATTTCACGAGTGCCTTACCTGGTCAAACTTTAACGTACACCATTACGATTACTAATAGTGGTAATATCACTATTGAAGATCTTCTTCTAGTAGACACGGCACCAGTAGATACGACATTCGTTATTGGTAGTGTTACGATTAACGGAATCAATCAACCTAATGCGAATCCTGAAAATGGTATTACGCTAGGCAACCTTGCTCCAAACGAATCTGTTATTATTACATTCCAAGTGACAATATCTTCTTCTACTCTTCAATCTACAATCAATAACGATGCTACTATTTCCTATACACCTATTGTCGGTCCAATCGAACCACCTATTACAATTACAAGGCAAATAGATATCGTCACAAAGCAAACAAATACTGTTACAACGACAATCATTGATCCGATGATTCATATGGAAAAAACAGCAGACAAATCAATTGTCGTGATAGGAGATATTATTACTTTCACATTAGAGATATTTAATGATTCTCCAATCCCAACAGTAAGTACTTCCGTTATAGATACCATTCCAGCTGGTACAACATTTATAGAAAACAGTGTTACGATTAACGGTACTCCGGTTCCAAATGTCCGTCCAGACACAGGTATGAATATCGGATCTTTACCTGCAGATGCAGTAGCAATACTAACATTTAAAGTGCTCGTAACTTCTATTCCTTCAAACAGTACAATTATAAATTCTGCAACAGTTACAGCCACTTTCCAATTGACACCACAGGATCCGATTATTACTTTCGTTGTTAATTCGAATATTGTTCGTATACCAGTTCAATTTGTAACTGCGGCAGTCACGAAAAACGCTTCCGTCAGCTCAGCTTATTTCAATCAATATTTTGATTACACGGTGCGTATTACAAATACTTCTGAGATTTCACTCTTAAATATTTCTTTACAGGATACTATTCCAGTAGGTTTACAATTTATGAGCGGCACCGTCTCCATTAACGGAGAACGCTCTCCACTAGCGAATCCGAATATTGGTTTCCTAGTTGCTACTAATTTAGAACCAAGCGAAACAATTATCGTGTTATTCACCGTACAAGTGATAAGTCCACCTGTTACTAATGAGTTTAAAAATACGGCTAATATTTCGTTACAACTTCAAGCCTCGCCTACCGATCCACCAATTACAGTAACCGTTACAAGTAACGAAAACATCGTCACTTTTGTTCCAGAAAACGAAGATGAAATACTTCCAAATTTAAGTTGCTTCTTTGACGGGGAACGTTTTATTCGCATTACTCCTCGGAATATACGAAACTACCTTTGGACTTGGATTTGGTGGCGTTAAATGAAACAAAAAGAGATTGTAGTTTGGTTGAAACCAAATTACAATCTCTTTTTCATTACCTTTATCGTCCTACTCAATAACTCGTCCAAGGATATACACTTAGGCATCGTCTCAAGTTATTTTAGTCGTAATAAGTTGGCCAGCTTCATTCATAGTAACTTTCCATTTCACTCCACTAGCCGTCTTCATAATTATACCTTTACTTGCCTCTATTTCAATATCTCCAAACATTCTTCCGCCAGTTGTCGCTAACCAAGCATTCCCATTTTCCATCGACGATCTTGCAAACATACGATTAATCCGAAAACGCTTATGATCTTGAGAATAACCACTTAATGTAATTCTAACTTTATATAACTGATTCGCCTTCATATTCGATATAATTGTATCGCCTACATTTAATGGAACATCCGATGCAACAACCCAATTTCCAGTTGCACTTAATGCATACTCAATTTTAATTTTCTTCGGGCTCTCTCCCCATCCAAAATACATGCCAAAACAATTCAACATTTGGATTGGATTTTTCGTAAAATCTAATTCAATCACAACTGGATTACTATCCGGAACATCGATATAGTTTACACTTTGTTCATCTATTAAATTAAAACAATTTGCAAGATTCCCCCCGTAAGGTAATTTCCCACTTACTTGCTTAACAGTATACTTCTGCTGAGCATTTACTAATATATCATCTTGGTTCCCTATTAAATGTGGTTTATTTAACGTAATCGGCAACTGAATCCGAAGAGATTCTTCATAGGTAGACTTACAAACATTGTATTGTCCTTTATCTACAATAGTTGTGGAAAGTAAATTCGAAAAAAGGTAGTTACGATGCGAATTAGAAGAAAATTCAATGACAATCTGTTCGCTACTCATCCGGTACGTATCCCAGATCATACAATCAAATGTATTATAAGCGCCCGTACAACGAATTACTTTTTTCGTTTGCTGTCTACATTGTACTTGAATATCATGAAATGTATTACCTGAACTTTCATTTGGCAAATCACTATTTCCATCTACTTCTATCCCATACTGACATCCATCAATAAATATAGATTGAAATACATTTGCATTAATCCAGCAAGGTGTATTGATATCATCTATATATTCTGTCTTTAAATGTATTGCAGTTTGAAAGTTTTTAATTTGAATAAAGTTAACTTGAAAGAAACTAATATAATCCCATGCTTTTTGACAATAAAAGTATATAGCCTTACCTTTATATGACGACGTTGCATTTATTATATTTATATTTGATATAAGAGAGTGATTAGGAACTTCTATTTGTTGTGAACCGGAAACATAAATAACAGCAGATTGAAACAGTGGATTTATAACTTGAACTGTACCACCTGTTATAGATGCATTTTGTTGCAGTTCAAACACATTAAAATCTCCATCGATTTGTAGCGTTACAGTAGGATCTAACTCTAATCTTACGTTTGATTTAATAATAATTGGCTTTACAATTTTATACGTATTTACCCCTGTAATTCTAACCGTCGAAATTCGATTCGCTACACAATAATTTATAGCTTGCTGAATTGCTAATGAGCTATCATTTCCTGAGTTCGGTACTGCTCCAAAACAATCAATATGAACGCTATTTTCTGGTGCACAATCTTCTTGGGAAGAAATATATTCTGACAAAATAAATTCACTCCTCATATTACCTTTTTCATATAATATGTGAGTTTTCTCTTAAAAGTTTTTATAATAAAAAAAACAAACGACCTGTACGGTCATTTGTTTAATTCATATATACCTTTCGTTTCTTCTATCATTTTAGTTAACGAGAAATACCTCTCTGCTTTCTCTCGTGCTTTCAGTCTAATATCATTCACCTTTTCTTCATTCCCCTGTAGTTCCTCAAGTGCACTTGCAAATTCAGATTCACAATATTCATGTATCAAAACACCTGATTCTCCATTTATTACCGCTTCATTTATTCCGCCAACATCTATTGAAACAATTGGTGTCCCTGTAGCCATTGCTTCAATTACTACCATTGGAAACACTTCACGAAAAGATAATAAAAGTAAGGCATCCATATTTCCTATAAACCTATGCGGATCTGAAATATTCCCTAACATTGTTACCCTTTGTTGCAATCCATACTTTTCTATTTCGTTCATAATAGATTCTTTTTCTGGCCCATCACCAGCAATATAAAACAAAAAATCATCTCTTTTTTTCAACACATTTGCAATTTTTACAAATAGTTGATGGTTTTTCTCCTTGGATAGTCTAGCTAATATCCCTATTTTATAAATAGATTCTTTCTTTTTCTGCTGGAATAAAAACTTTTCTATATCCACACCGTTATAAATTGTCTTTACTTTCTCTTCAGCTACATGCATTGAAAGTAAGTTATTTTTTTCAAACTCACTTACTGTAATAATATTGTTCACATATTTATTCATAAAATAACGAAAAAGAGTTGGCATTTTCTTCTCTAATATCGTTACATTATGCTTCGTATACACAATTTTCATCTTTTTTTTCATAAACTTTTGAAGTAGAAAAGCATATAATACCATTCGTAAACTATTGGCATGAATAAGTTCTATCTTTCGTTTACAAATTTCGTTTCGTAAGTAATAAATATTTCTCAAATGATTCCATCGGCTAAGTAACATAAAATTTTCTTTTCTAGTAAGAGATTCATATAGCTCTCCATCACCTGCAGCTGTATAAACCTTAAAATCCTCATAACGCAAATTACTTTCCAATTTACAGAAATAACTTTCAGCTCCGCCTGTTATCAATTTATCTGTCATCAAAAGTATATTCATAATTGCGTCTTCCCAACTACATTGATTTTATTTTTTCTATAGGCATGATAAGCATACTTACTAAAATAGTAAAAGATTTGCACTGCATTAAGACATTTTTGGTCTCTTAATAATTTCCAATACCGAAAAGCTGCTTTAATTTTATTTCTGGAAACCGAATTTGCTACAATTCGATACTTCGCTAATACTTGCTGTATCCCTTTCGCTTCATGCCCTTCATGTAATAATTTCAGCCATAACGCCGTATCTTCCGGCTGTACACTAGGCATTTCAATATGCGGAATTTTTTCACGATCAATTATTACTGTTAAACATCCGATAATTGTATTTCCTGCCAAACAATGATAGTCAACAGATTTCGGTACATTCACTTCTCGATTTAGTCCATTACCGTTTTCATCGATTAAACTATACGATGCATATGAAAAGGCCACACTCATTTCTTCCATAAATAACAATTGTGTCTTCAATTTATGCGGTAACCATATATCATCACTATCTAAAAAGGCAATATACCTTCCTCTCGCCTCTTGAATTGCTATATTCCGAGCCTTAGCAGCACCAATATTTTCTTTTAATGATACTAACCTAATACGCGAGTCTCCTTCTATTATCTCTTTAATTTTTGTAACAGATTCGTCAGTTGAAGCGTCATCAACGATAATCATCTCCCAATTTTCATATGATTGATTTTGTACAGATACAATCGTCTCACCTATAAATCGTATACTATTATAAGAAGGTGTTATTACAGAAACATGAGGCGCCTTATTATGTGCTGATAGACATTTTACCATCTATCTTTCCCCTTCCTTCATATATTGAAATGTACTTCACAACAATTGCTAAAAATAAAAAGAACGCTTCGTTAATAATGAGTGACAATGACATCATCTGAAATAAAAATGCAACCATAGTCAATAAAAGATACGGTTTTTCACGAAACAAAGTATACTGCGTTAACTTGAACATTAATACAAATAAAAAAGCGCTATATAAAAGAAAACCAATTGTACCCGATTCAGATAAAATTTCTAAAAATGTATTGTGCACATATAATTTTTCATTAAATTGAAATTCATAATAATTCGAAAAATTAAACGCACCGATTCCGATATATGGGTTAGATAAATAATATTTAAAAGCTGCTTCCCATAATGTAAATCTGCCACTTCCATTATCATGCGAAAAATCAGAAATTCGTTTATTCAATATGTCATCCAATTGGCCACCCATTACACTATTAGATAAACTAAAGATCACTACACCAAACAATAGTAAACTCATCATTATTTTTATTTTTTTTGCAAAACTAGAAGTACATACATATACAAAAATGACAAGCACAAGCGCTAATATTCCTCCCCTTGAAAAAGTTAATAAACTTGTCGTAACACATAAAATCAATCCTAAAATGTTCGTCATATTATGTAAATTTGTCATATAATACATAAAAAATATTGTATTATAAAAAATAAAAATGTTAGGATCATCTAGCAAACCAATTAATCTTGGATATCCTCTATCAACTAATAGTCCGGCAAAAATTTCTCTTTCTTCTCCACCGTATAACCCAAAGTGCTGTAAACCAACTATATAAAGTATTAAGCTTACAATATTAAATATAAATCCTACATAAAAAATAGATGATTCAAGTGTTGCTATTTCAATATTTCCTAATAAATTTCTCATTATAAAATAACAACCTAAAACAAGTAACACACCAAAAATCATACGAATGCTAGCATGTAAATATATAGAAAGAATTCCACTCAAACAATAGATGAAATAAAATAGTAAAAATACAACTTCATGAAAATATAGCTTTTGGATATGGAAGTTTTTAATTGTTAAACAAAAATATATGACTAAAAAAATCATATAGATCTTCAACGAAAATCCAATATATATATTGTATTTACTTAACATGACAAATAATATTAGAAGCATAATCCATTTCATCGACATTTTCATATTATTTTCCATATGCTATATCCCCTGTTTCGTAATATAATCCTTTTTGCGTGTTTTTGCTATAAACGAAAAAAGAAGTTTTTTCAGCTCATAATCATATAGGAATATACCAACTACTACGATTAACGTATTCAGAACGAGCGCAATGAAATGATATGTATGCAACATTTGCACCCCAATAAAAGTTACGCCAAAATAAATTGTATAAGGTATGACAATTTGGAATACAATTTTCTTCCTCACTACACTTACTGCTATATACCCAACTAAAGCTACAATTTCAAATAAAACCATAGCATAAGCCGCTCCTATCACTCCACCAATACTACTAAAACTATAAAGCATAATCCCACCTATCACTAATGCTATACATTGCACAACCGTTCTTTTATTTTGACGTCCACTCGTTGTTAAGCCGTCAGCTATAGCAATATTTAAACTTTGCAGCACAATGAGAAATGATAATATTTGGAGTGGCTCTACTGTATTTCTCCATTCCTCATGAAAAAATATAGAAATAAAGTATGGAGCTAAATAATATAAACCTATTGTCATACATATTCCCACGATCGCCATTAATTTTATTTGAAGTAAGTTTAATTTCGTATGCTCTTCTAATTTATTCTGATTATAATGCTTAAAGAGCACTGGATAAAACGCCCCTGCAATCACCCCTGGTACTTGATATAAAGCTGCTGGCATCCGATAAGCCACCGCGAAAACACCTACCATACTTAATGGCAATGTATAGTTAAGTAAGATAGGTGCTAATTGTGGCGTACTCATTATTAAAAAACCACTAATAATAAAAGGTGTCACTTGCCAAAACAACGCTTTATGAATTACAACTTTCATATTCACATTCGTCTTTCTTTTCATTACATATATGCTGCATATACCACCAATCATATAACCAAATCCATATAAACGCGCAGTTATATAAACTGGTAACTCTCCGAAAATACAAAAACATGTAATGATAATGACAACTGCTGCTGATACAACTTTAATAAGTGCTATATACTTCATACGCTCCGTTAGCTGAAAGTAGGCAATCCCTATATTTTGCCAAGTTAATCCTATTAACATGAAAAACATTACGTTTATCATCATATAAATCAAATTTCTATCCGCATACATATAATGAATAGCAATATAGCCGATTATAGAAATAAAAATAAGTAGAATCATTCTTACCTTTATATACGACGATAAAATCATCTCTAAGTCTATTCCATCTTTTGCCCCTTCTCGAAGAAACGTATTCGTTAGTCCTAAATCTGTAAAAAATAACATAAAAAACGTCACTGCTATAGCAACACTAAACATCCCATAATTTTGTGCATTAAAAAAATTTGCTAAAGCAATTAAACTCACAGCCTGAAGAAGATTAGCTAAAATTGTGCTATAAAATAGATGGATAATATTATTTAAAATAGATCTACCCATACCTGTTCTCCTTTGCAAGCAACCTACTTACATATATTTATCTTGCACCATTATGGTTCAATACAATTAAAACAGTTTTACATAAAATACGAATATCCATCCTGATCGTTTTCATTTCAATATACTCCATGTCCAACTTCAATTTTTCTTTTGCATCAAGATTATATCCTCCATTTATTTGTGCCCATCCTGTTAACCCTGGTTTCACGATTAAGCGGTCTTTGAATTCTGGAATATACGTATCAAATTGTTTATAAAAATACTCTCTCTCTGGCCTAGGTCCAACAAAAGACATATCGCCTTTTAAAATATTGAAAAGTTGCGGCAATTCATCAATTCTCGTTTTTCTTATAAATGATCCAACTTTAGTAATTCTTGGATCATTTTCATCTGCCCACTGTGGTCCATTTATTTCAGCATCTGTTACCATTGACCTTAATTTAAATACATTAAATTTCTTCCCATTCATGCCTAAACGTTCTTGAAAATAAATTGGAGCTCCTGCTGTTTCGAAAACAATTATAATACAAAAAAACAACATAATTGGCAGCGTAACTAGTAACAATATGAGTGAAAATATAATATCAAACAAGCGCTTTATACTTCGATTCAAAATACTGGTCTTTTCTTGGGCCGGAATCGTATACAACTTGGCTTGATTTGTTTCACGAATCATAAATCGTTACCCCCACATTCAAGAATATAAAACTATACCTATTAATTCACATTCTTTCTTCTTTATATTTGCTATCACTTTTTGCACAGTACGTAGGGAATCTTTTCTCTTTTTAACTGCTAAGACCACTCCATCGCATTTTCCTGCAATCATGTGCGTAGCAGGAAGCTCAAATACTTCAGAGGAATACAAGAAAATGTAATCAAAATCTTCCTTCCATTTTGCAATTACATCATCAAATTCATCTGTAGCAACTAAAGGTGTACCGGTGTGTACTGTTTTTTTTGCAGGAATACAATATAAGTATTTAGATAAGTTACTAGAGAAAGTTTCATAACTACAGGAGGGATCGCTTATTATATCATTCACTGTTTTCGTATGGTTGCTTTGTAATAATAGATGTAGCTTAGGATCGGAAAAATTCACATCGATAAGTAACACCTTTTTTTTCATTTCTGCAAATACTAGCCCTATATTGACTATAAACGAGGCAACAACGCCTCTATCCTTCGTTGAACTAATTGTGAACACTTGTTTCCCCGATTTTTTTAACTCGTGATACAGCGTATAAAACTGCTCTTTCATTAAAGTATCATGCGGGTCAAATGGAAGCCGTTTCTTTGTCTTAAACATCGACATGTTCACCACGATATATAGATGATTGCGAATCAACTTCTGTAAATTTCTTTTTTCTTTTCGGTTTCATATTTATGTAACCAATAACAGGGATTGTTGTTATTTTCTCCAAATCTTGTTCGACGTATATACGCTCATCAAAATAATCTCGAAATACAGCTAAACCTACCCCAACAAAAAAACTAACAAGTAAAGAAATAGGGATAATAAGTTGAAATTTCGGAAACAGTTTTTCAACTTTTTCCTGTAACTCAGGGTCAGTTAATATTTTTACTCCCTGTACATTCGTATACTGCTGAAAGCTTTTTTGAGATTGTTCTGCCAGTGACTTTACAATTTCTTTTACAATTTTAGGATCCGAATCTTTTACTGTAACAGTAACAATTTGTGAATTGTCCATATTCACTACTGAAATCTTTTGAGCTAATTCGTAACTTGATTGCTCTAATTTCAAAGTTTTTTTGACGGTTGAAATAATAAGTGGACTTTTTAAAATATCAACATACGAAGTTACGAGTTGCTTATTTTCCTGTGTTTTATTTGCTGAATTTTCCTTATTAAACTCATCTAAATTCCCAACGAGAATTTGTGTTGAATATTGATATGAAGGCTTTAATACGTACATAGAGATAAGAATTAGAGAAACAGTTAAACAGCACATCGTCAAAATAATTGTTACTATCCTTCTTTTCAATAACTGTTGAAAATCCTTCATACTAATTTCTTGCTTCAATTATTTCACCGCCTTTGTCTGATTCATATTCTGCACATCATTCTTTACAGATAACTCTTTCTTCTTTCTATTCGCTTGCTTTGTTACATACTTTCCGACTCTGAATGCAAATTTTTCTACAAATATATACGAAAGCATTGCAAGTATAAATGAAAAAACGAGTGAAAAAATTAAAATGATAGGCAACGGCAATATTTCATGAAGCATGTATATAAGGGAAAATAACGATATGATATGGTATAAATAAAGACTGTAAGAAATCTTCCCCAAATATAACAAGTATTTATTACGCAGCAACGATGACAAAGTTGATACTGCTAAACTTAATATGACAAATAAACATGCACTTATCGCTACTACGTAGTCTCGCAATATAAAATTATTGAGCACTTTAATTTCTCCGATAAGCCCTTCATACATATAAAGTAAAATCGCTAATAAAAACCATGCAATTTTCTCATTTTTAGTACGATTACTATAAAAAATTATTACATTATTTTTATACTTCGCAACTAGTGCTCCTAGTAAAAATAGCACCGTGTAATGTGGTGTTAACATATAGCTTGTTAATGTTAAACTCGAGCGAAATAAAAATAATATCGCAACAGAGCATATACTAAAACTAAACAATGTCAATAACGAATCCCTCAACGTTTTTCTTAAACAAACCATCAAAACTAACGGGAAAATGATTGATATTCGCATTTCATGAACAAGTGACCAAATTACGCCGTTATATGCATCTGTATTATATTTCCCAACCAATAATATATGCTGCACGATTAGGCTTAAAGAACTTTCAATCGTCCATGAGCGATTAAACCATTCACTTAAATGAGAAATTCCATATTCACTCATTGTAGTTTGGCATAAAATAGCTATAAGTATCGCTACGATATATGGAATATAAATTCTGCATATACGCTTTACAAGGAATGACCTATAGCTATCATAATTTTTTTGAATAGATTCATACAAAACAAATCCACTCAAAACAAAAAAGATAATAACAGATTCGTTACCACTACTAAAAACAAGACGAGCAGGTGTTTCTTTTAATAGATACATAACAAATGGTTTATTATCTTCATAACTGTAATTTTGAAATACTGAAAAAATCATTAAATGATGGCCAATCATTACTACTAATGAAGAAATCCCTCTAATTGAATCCAGTTCTTCATACCTATTCATCGCTTTATATCAACTCCTAATGAAATGATAATAATCATTTCAAAGCGACACCATTATTCATATTCCTCTCCTTTCTTTTCATTCCAATTTTTCATATTAAAATGATTTATAGCGTAATTTTTAATGTATTGTAACATTTTTTGTAATATTATGAATAGTTAATCCCTTTAATTGGTATATACCAATTTCAACCTCGAAAAATGAAAAAAATTGCTAGAAAAGCACTATAAAAATATCTTGTATATTTACAAGATTAAAGATAGGAATAGCATTTTTTCCAATATAAAATGAAAAAGATAGCCTAATATGTAATACTGAAACTAAGATAATTAAATAAATATCATTATTACTACACGACGACACATGTTGTTTAACAATGTAGTTTTAAGGCGTATCAACACTTTGCTTGATACGCCTATTTTTTATGGTTTTTCCTTCGTTTTATCACTACATTTTGTAGATTTATCGAAACTTTTATCGCTACATTTGAACTTCTTCTCATCACTTTTATTACCATATCAAATTAATTGAAAATACAGAAATTAATTATTGACCTCCCTTTATTAGATAAAATAAAATGAAACATATAATCTGTATAACAGCATGATGAATTCGCTCATTTTTAAGGAGGATTCATATGGAGAAGTATTTTACGGTTAAAGAAGTAACATCCCTTTTGGGCTACAAGAATGAAGAAACTATAAAAAGAAAGATAAAAGATGGGATGTTTCCAGGTGCAATCCAAAACAGCCGTAAAGAAGGTTGGAAGATACCAGCAAGCGATGTTGCAGCCCTAACAAGCTCTCCCAAAAAAGCTAGCCAGAGTAAAAGTAAACCAACGTCTACCAATTACAACAAGTCTGAATTAATCAAATGGGCATTTCAAATAGCCAATCTAGAACCCCCTTCGGAAGAATTACATAAAGCTCTCACCTCTTTACCATTGGAACGTGCACTTGAGATTTGTCTTATTATGCGTCAGCAAAGCAGACCCATTGATGATTATTTCAAGTTTTTCAAAGCAGCTCAATCGAAGAAGTGGAAACCAGACCCAATTACAATTGAAAAGAATAAGAGTTTAGTGGATTTAACACAGCGAGACTATGAGGAGATGGTTTTAGACGAACAACGGACAGAAAAAGTCTCGTTGTACAATTGGCTAGAACAAGATTAAAGGTGGTTGAACTAAGATGAAAACCAGTTATTATTACCATGTCAAATGCCCCGAAGGGGTAAAATCCAAAAAGTTCAAATTGATTGTGCTAGATAAACATAATAGACCTTTTTTACCTCTTACAGTTTTTTATAAAGAGGCGCTAGGTGGAATTTCGGATAGCAGCGCAGAATCCTATCTAAAAACACTCTATACTTTTTTCACCTGGTTACATACTGACAGTAATTATCAAGGAAGAACTGTAAATTGGGATGATGAACCCCACATTGTACGGATAGCCATAGAGGATTTTTTGATGCATAAAGCCCATTGTAAGGTTACAACAAGCGATAGCAAAACGTATTACAATGTAAAGTTGACAAATAAAAGTCCTAATACTGTCAGTAGGATTTTAAGTGCTTTAAAATCTTTCTACAAAATCATGATAGAGGTAAAAATGTACATTTACCCCAACCCACTTATTGATGCACACGCTATTTTAGACGAATATAAAACGCAAATAGAGGGTGTTAGGGAAGGAAAACCTAGAATGCCTAAAGAGGCCGGTACAGAAGAACCTTTACCTAAAGGAGCTCGACGATTAACCGACTCCTTTTTTAAAATTATAAATGGCGAGTGGAAGCCTCAGATTATTGATGATCCTTACCTCCCCTTTATGATTTATAAGGCTGGGAAGGACAGTAAATGGAAGCTTAGAGATGAAATTATTACAACAATGCTATTTCAAACCGGGGCAAGAGCGACAGAAGTTATCGAACTTACATTTGGGGACTATCGTGCTAGGTATGATAAGGGTGAGTTTGCCACCTTTAATAAGGGAAGCAATGGAATAAGAACAAAGTTTTTGAAAGTAGATAACGACACGTTAAAACTACTTGATCGTTATATCCATGGTGCGAGAAAGAAAGTTGATAAAAGTGGTTTAAACATGAATGACATACCTGATGAAATCACAATATTTCTTAATCAGTATGGAGATCCCTACAAGTATGATGCCTTTTTAAAAAATTGGGTAAACATCATGGAAAAAGCAGAAATAAAAATCAACATTCATAAAACACGTCATTGGTTCGTGACCCGTAGCATTCGGATGATTCGCGAAAAATACAAGGATAAAGTAGAACAGGACAATGAAATTGAACGATTACGAATTTATATGAATTGGAGCGAAAAAGCAGACACAATAAAAGTCTATGAACATCATGTTGATGAGAAGGATTATGTGGTAGAGCAGCATGATAGATTGCTAGAAAAGATGAAAAAGGATCAGGAGGAGTATTTAAATCAGCTAAAACCTCGTAAGAGGGCTAGACAACCTTCGGTTGAATCTCGAAATAAGATCACACAAATGTCTGAAAAACAACATGATTTGATGGATTTTATTAATGAATTGAATAGTTAATCTATAAATAAGCCTAAGGGTGTGGGAATGTGATTGATGAATTAGAAAGCAAACTATGGTATCAAGAATTAAAAGGTAAAGTTGATGACAACATCCTTGTCTATCAGGATAAAGGGGGCTACTTTTGGGATAAGGTAAATCTTGAGCATTTGCGTTACTTCAAAAATAACTCTTGTGGTTATCCTTTTACAAACCACTTAGCGCTAAAGTTGATGGTAATATCCAATCAAAACTTAAACCCTAAGTCTATTCACTCAAATCTTACAAAGATAACTATCGGCCTCAAGCAACTCTTTCAAGAAACAAAATTAGTGAGTCTTAATAATTTTGATGTAAATATACTTCTGTCAGATTATCTACGAAGGGAGATTCTTCCCTCCCATTCAGATAGCAAGAGAAGTGAATTCTTTAATAGGTATAAAAATCTTGTAAAAAGCGTGCTGAAGTGGCATTCGACCAAGTTGACAAGGGAGCAACAAGAAGTATTCGCCCCTTTTCTACTCCCTCAAACACACCTAGATGGTAGAGATTTTAAAGTTAGCAAAACAGCAAAGAATGCTGCCAAAAGTAAACGGAAGTCTGAAACGGACGTAATTTCCAAAGAATTTATAAAAATTCGTGCTGAAGGTGGGTTTCGTTTAAACAAAGTTAGGCGTTTGCGACAGAAATATCTTGAGGTTGTAGAATTTGTAAAAGATAACGGATATCCTCTTCCTTTTGAATTTTCTTATATTGAAAACGAGGAACGCGGAGATAGATCAAAGGAGCTTTTTTCCTTTCGATTATGGGATAAACCGTCTTTCGTACTTCATCATAGTAAAAATTATTCTTCCGTAACCATTAATAATGCAAAGGTACGAAGGACTACTTTTTCGGAAGAAAATAACGAATACTTCGTCGAGTTTTTAAAAGCAGAAGTATTAGATGATAAAACTGGTGAACCAGTAGAAGAAACCGAAGGTTTTTGGTTTTTGCCTATTTGGGAATATCAATTAATCGGATATTGGCCCCTATCTTTAAGTGCAGAACAAATAAATGAAAAGTTGAAAATACTTAAGGTGTACGGTTACAGGGAATCAGATTCAGAAAAGATTAATGTGCCTTTCCAATCCGATCATAAAGGCATTTTAGCACAAGGTAAATTTATAACTAGCTCTCAGAAATATGCTGATGGCATTTTAATGAACGTTGAGGTTTTGTACATTACAGCTCTCTTTGGTGCAACAGCACTAGATATATTTACGTCTTCAGGTGCAAGATTAGGTGAAGTGGCGCAAGTTCATCTTGGTATTGATTGTTTAGACCAGGTAAGTATCACTGATCCAGAAACAAATGAAGTAAAAACATCATACATATTTAGAGCTATTCCGAAAGGAAGAGATAAGCTAGCAGTTTTTTATACGACCAAAGATACTTTTGATTTAATAAAGGAAATTGCTTTTTACCTTAGAGATCAACATTATAAAGGATCAATTCCAAAAGTGGAATTTCGTTATATGAAGGAACAAGGTGAATCGCGACCAGACCAACCCTATTTATTTCAGCTTCATGGTAAGCATTTTAGACCTTCGACTTTTGCAGGCATTTTAAACTTTATCTGTTTCGGATTGATTTATGAAACACAAGACAAGAAGTTGGTAAAGTTGAAACCGCACTTATTACGTCATGGTTTTGCGACACACGCCGTACAAGCAGAAGACCTTCCGATTGACGTCGTAGCAATGATTCTTAATCAAAAGGATTTAGACGTTACAAAATATTACTCTCAACCTACCCAAAGCCAAGTAGCTGATGTTGTGTCCGACTTTCATACTTCCATGGCTACTACAACTGATATGATGAAAGAAGTTTTAAGACAACCAGAAGAGATACAAGCCCTTTTTGAGCGTCAAAGAGAGATTAGCGGACCATTTAGTAAAACCGTTGGGGGTACATGTGTTACTAACAAGATTTGTCCAACACAACTTGCATGTGTAGGATGCGCTACTAAAATACCTGAACCAGAACAAAAACATGAATTACTTGCATATCTAGATTGGGCAGAAAAATCGAAGGAGTATCACGAGGAAAAAGGTTTCAAACTGGAAGTTTTGAAAATAAAAAAAACGATACATGATGCAAAAGTTGAATTGAAGGAAATAGCGTTAATTGAGGAGTATAGGAGAGATAAAGAAAATGAGCCAAGAATTATCATTAGAAAACCATAAAGGTGGTTTAGAAAGTGATTACGAGAAACGAAGGGTTAACTCTTTTGAACTAGGTAAAAAGGCAATAGATGTCCTCCTTATGGAGGGCAAAGAAGTTACCTTGCACAATGTATCTAAAAAGACAAAAGAACTTGATGAACAAGGTAATGGGATTCATTTTAACACTATTAGAAATCATGAAAAACTCTATGCGTATTATAAAGAAAAGAGTAAGAGCTATAAGAAAAAACAAAAAGAGCTAGAAAAGCATCTTCCCTATCGAGAAAATGAAAAACATACTTTTCATGAGTTCGAGCAATTAAAGCCGGACAGAAATTTAAAGAATGTGTACAAACAGTATATGCGTTTAACAAAGGCTGAATTAGCAACGCGTTTGATAGAAGCTGAGCAATATATAGCAGAAGGAAATCTAGAGTATTTGGAAAAGTTATTTGAGACATACGAGGGATGAAAATTGAATTAAAACAATAATTTGTCGTTGTTCCCACATAATAAAATAGTAAAGAAAGGTTTTATTTAGTTTACTATTTAAAAAACAATGAACTTCAAAAATAGTGAACTACAATAATAAATAATTCGCGCAGCACGCAACACCTAAAAAAACTTACGATAAAGTAGGTTCTTTTTTTTATAAAGATATATAAAATTCCGCTTATTCAACTAGAAAAATATCTTTCTCAAAATTATCAGAAAAAATTTAAGCAAAACACTGCTTATCACTTTACGATTGCCAACATAATCCATAAAATAGTAAAAGTAGAGAAAAAACATTCTTATATCAATAAATTAAAATGAGGCGATTTACTATGTAGTTACGCAATGAAGAGAAGCAACTAATATAATGAAACATTTACTACCCAAGTCATACAATCTATTACTTGGGTACAACTAGAAAGGAGCAATTAGTTATGTTGGACATCGATTGGATATTGTCCATGACCAGTGACGAATATCTCAAAAAGACTGCAAAATACACCAACTTTTCACTACCAGGTTTTGTAGAAGGATGGAATGCACCACCACCATTATTAAGAACACATATGAAATCCGGACTCAAAGGTACAAAAAGAAAAAGCAATCCGGTATTACATATCAAAATCTTATTAAACATCATCTTAAAGGAAACATTCAAAGAACTTAAGATCACTGATGATACCGAACCAACAATTGAAAATTTCTATTTAATCGTAGAAATTAATCCTACACTGCAACCGATACAAGTAATCGCTTTCTACTACATGTGTTTCGAAACTGAGTGTAAAGAAAATATCAATACACTTAGAAAGAACTTGGAAGAAGGAAAACCTATTTTATCAGGTATCTCCACAATAGAAAGCGTTAACCCGTTAGAAAAGATTAACACTTTTATGCACAACAGTTTGACCCAAAAAGAAGTAACCTCATTCTTAAACTCTTTAGAAAAAAGCATTCTAAAGAATACTCGTAAGAAGAATTATGAACAGTTGCAAGAAGAATTAGCAAAATTAGAAGAAAACATCGAGGACGAAACCGAGGAGAACGGGAGCAACAGGAACGAAAACATGTTGAACTTCCTATTCAGCAAAATCGCAGCAACTCAAAAAGTAGATCGTCCAGTTGTCATACTTGCATTTTTAAAACACAACAACAATTTTGCTAAAGCTGAGTATCATTTCTTAACTCAATATCTGTACACATATACAGTTAAGTTAAGAGAAAAAAATGCAAAAACCATCAAAACAAACACTGAAAAGCAATTATTAGAATTACAAGTTCAGTTTGATGATGTAGTGCAGAGAATGGAAAAACTCTCTCTAGAACGGAAATCAACTGAAGAGAGTATAGAAAAATCCCGTAAAGCATACGAAAAATTGGAACAAAAGGTAGAAGAGCAATTACAAGAAATTTCACTACAAGAGGCGATAATAGAGGACGAAAACAATCAGAAAATCCAAAACTCACAATTGCATCAAGAAGCAATTAGTCCACTATTGGCCGTCTTTACAAGAATTATAGACGACAATCCATTGCTCCTAATCACAACTGATATTGAGCGATTTACAAACACGCCTTTCCAAGAACATTGCATCAGCATCGATGAATTCCATTTTGACCTATTAAACAGCGATGCAACAGCTTATGAGGATTACAAGTTATTTATCGAAAGAGCGTATTTCACAAGTTCAATTGAATGGTTAGAGTTTAGAAACCTTTTAGAAAAACATGCCCTAAATTACACAGAACTTAGCGGTTATGATCTATCAGATTGGCTATTACAATTAATCAACGCAATTAACAAGGAGGCAATTTATTATGGCAACCACACAAACATCTAATACCTTATCAGAAAAAGAAAAGATCAATATGCAGGACTCGTTAATCATAGGAAGGTTAGCAGAAGACGACGAATTAACGGATTACGTTTGGTCAGCAGAAGACCCAGAAAAATCAGTTAGCAGAGTCTCTTATGCCGGAACAGATTCCATAATTTTCAACGTACTCCCTTTATCTAGCGAACCCTCAGTATTGCGCGAGAAGTTAGAAAAAAAACCTGAACAACCCTATGTATCGTTTGATAATCGCAATAAGAATGTATTAGACAAATTGAAATATACAGAAGCAATTGACAAGGTTGCTTTTTTACGTAAAAGCCTTACAGGTAAATTGGTGTTGTTCAAACCTAAAGTTAACATCGACACTCAAAAGAATAAAACACACTTCAACTTCGATATCGTTCTAATTGAAGATGAAAAAGAAATGGCTACTCGTTATTATCCCATTCCAGAAGTAGGTTCCAGCTCATCTCACCGTGCATTTGAAAAGAAATTGGTTGATAAATTACCACTTTCACTTCACGCATACAACCACGGAATGGACAAACCTGAATTTTTGGTATGTAATCGTCATATTTATTACATTGAAAAAGCGGATGCTATAAGAAAATATGCTGTAACTCCTTTCTCTTATGTCATTGATCACCCTGAGCATGTAAAGGTGATGCCACTTCCGGAAGATTGGAATAGCATGCAAAGATGTGTGAGCAAAGGTATCTCTTTCATATCCGATACATATCGAGATGTATTATTAGAAAAGGTTAAAAAAGAAGGCGTATATGTTGTGAAAAACAACACTGCCAACGTGAAACCGCCCGTTAAAGCAAGTGAAACTATTAAAGCAAGTGAAACTATCAAACACAAAGAAACACTACAAATACCGCCAACACAAAAGGAACATGATACGATGCAAAACAATGCGACTAATGAAACAAATGAACAATACTTGAACCCAGTACCAGAATCTCAATTCCTTGATTGGGTGAACTACTTAGCAAACAAAAAATCTCTTATTTATAGTTCTGACGACATCTACAACTTCCATACTTCTCTTAAGACATCTAGTCTTGCTATTTTAGGTGGTATGAGTGGTACTGGTAAATCTAGACTAGCGCGTCTTTATGCAGAAGCTTTAAACCTTAAAGAAGGAGATACATTCCTTAAAGTGGCTATCAGTCCTTCTTATACTGAACCATCAGACCTTTTAGGATTCTTTAATCCACAAACAGGTTTATACACTGAAAGTGAAACAGGTTTAGTTACCTTCTTGAACAATGCACAAAATAACCCAGATAAGTTATATATGGTGTTATTTGATGAAATGAACCTTGGCCAAGTAGAATACTACTTCAGCGATTTCATTTCTCTATTAGAAGAAGAGCCAGAACAACGCATCCTACATTTAGTAGGCAAAGGTGTACATTGCCATCAACCACATTATAAAAATGGCATCACAATTGGTAGAAACGTATTATTTGTAGGAACTGCTAATTTCGACGAAACGACAAAAGACTTTAGTAACCGTATGTTAGACCGTTCCAACGTAATTCTATTAGAAAAACAAGGATTCCGTGTTGCTAAAGAAAACGAAGCAGCTAGAGCAGATTCTATCGAAGAATACTCTCAAATGGAACAAAGAGTAATTCATGAATTTGGTGGGATTTCAGCCTATGACTTCTTCAGCTGGGTAGCAGTCGAAAGAGGTTTAGCAGCATTAAATGACAACGAATTACTCATTTTAGATAAATTACATGAAGCTATTAGTGAGTATGACTCACAAACAGGTGTATCTTTCCGAATCGGAAAAGCAATCGGATTCTACCTTGACAATATCGCTACTGACGAAGATGGAACCCCTCTTCTACCGCGCGATCTTGCTTTCGATTACCAAATCAAGCAACGTATTCTTACAAAAGTACGTGGTCACAGAGATCAAATCGAAAATCTAGTTGGTTATTTCGGCGAAGACAATAAATGGGTACACAGCCAATTAGGTAACATCTTGCACGATAACGAAGAAGAACTATCCTTCTCGAAATCAAGAACATATTTAGAGCAAAAAGCGAGGGAGTTAATGAGAAATGGTTATACACTATAAAAACGACACATTACCGATTTCGGTCGTGTTCCGTAACAATTACAATGAACCATTCCCTATCAATAAAGTATGGAGCCCAAAAGAGCCTATTCCGCAATCGGAACAGGCTCAGTTCCCTACTTTAAAAGAGAACTTGGATTTATATATAGACTTTGTAGCAGACTCACCAGAAGCTTTTGACCCTACTGCAACAATCAAAATCCAAACATCTGTATTTGATGAACAAAATGAACAAAAAGAATTGATATTCCCACTAAAGACTTCTTTTAGTCCGAGCCAAGTAGCGTACTCCTTCCAACCAAATACGGAATACCCTTGGAGAATGGGTCTATATTTATTCGAAATTGAATACAAGAAACAAAAGTATGTCAGTGGATTTTACATCAAACCGCTACATATGCAACTTGAGCAAATTACAGGAATTCATAATTACTTAGACAACAAAATTGAACGAATCATTTATGATTTTATATCAAATAATTCGTCCTTATTAAATCAAAACGACGACAACGCTACCGCACTTTGGTACATGGACTATGCGAAACTAGTTCAAGAAAACTATGAAATGCTTTCCTACGCTCTTGAAACCATTTCAAAACGACCATCAAGTAAAATTATAGGTACTCATCAGGTTCAACCTGTTTCTATGAAACAAAATGCAAAATCTATTCGTTGGTCAATGAGTTCTAAAGGTTTAAAAGAAAAAGCAAAAGCACCTGGTCAATCTGCCTTTTATAATTACACAAAGGTGGAAGAATCTAATACACTAGATAACCAATGGATCAAAAACATTTTATTGAATTGGAACAAGGACTTAAAAAGAGTTTCCAACTTATTAAAATCGCACGTACAGGTAGTAAAGGCTGATATTCAAAAAGAAATAGACAAACAACAAGAATTAGAAACGAAAATCATTTCGTTAAAAAGTCGAAGAAACGTATCTAAATCACTTATATATGATTTAGATACGAAAATCAGAATCAGCAAAGAAAGCCAAGAGAAACATATACTAACTCTTAACCTTTTGGACGAACGCACATCTGCTGTGTATTCCATAAACAGTCGTGTGAATCATATATTGTCTAGTAGTTTCTTATCAGCAGTACCACGAGGGAAGAAAAAACCTGTCCTAAAAAGGCACGCTTATCGTACAGTACAAGACTTATATGAACAGACGCTATTAGTGGAAAAAGAACAAGGTGAAAAAAAACAACATACCAAGTTAATTAAGCCAACATGGAGAATATACGAATACTTTTGTTTGTTAAAGGTAATCGATATCATGCAAAAAATCGGGTATGACCTAATTGATGGGATTCCATATAACTTCATGTTGCTCTATCACAAGAATGAAATCCCAGAAAGCATACGTTTCACACTGGAGAATAGCGAATCAGTACTACATATATGGTACGACTATCAATTATCATTATCCCCTAAAGAAGCGCAGGAAAAAGGAGATAGCTTATTCTCCCCTATGGGCAAGAACAGGCCCGACATTCGTATAGATGCGTTCAGAAAAGGTGAAAATGGAGAATTGTTATTTAGGGATGCAGTGGTGTTAGATGCAAAGTTCAGGAAGTTTTCAAGTTTATATACGGACGAATATCTTACTAAGGTACAAACCCAGTTATACAGCTACTCTGGTTTCCAATGCTGCTCTCCATCCGTTGCACCAGAAGGAAGCAAACGTGTTGAAAAAGTAATTTGTTTATACCCTAGCACAAAAGAAACAGAGCCTATCCTTGAAAGGTATAATTTACAATACATTAAACTCTTCCCTTCCCTCTCAGACAACGAAAGTATCGTTGGTGAGTTCGAATTATATGAACTGTTAAAATCATGGATAGGGAATTTAGCTAAGGAAAAAGCAGAGGCATAATATGTAATACTGAATCTAAGATAATTAAATAAATATCATTATTACTACACGACGACACATGTTGTTTAACAGTGTAGTTTTAAGGCGTATCAACACTTTGCTTGATACGCCTATTTTTTATGGTTTTAATCACTAATTGTCGTAATAAAAAACAAAAAACATGTCGTGATAAAAGGAGTGGATCCCCCACTCCTTTTTTATTATCATATAATTGTTTAACAACATGTATTCATTGCTAGATTTAGCCTTAAACTTCATTTTCATTTTCTTTCAGTAAAATTTATAGGCTATCTTTTTTATTTTATTTAATTACTAGCACCACTATATGCTACATGTCGTTTCTCAATTCGTTCCTCAATTTCTTTCATATTTTCTTTATTATTTAATAGTGATTGTTTATTTTCAATTAATAATTGTTTAAAAGATTTTCTCACTTTTTTTCTCATTTTCATTGTCCTCCTTGGGGGATGATTTATATAAAAGATAAAGAATTATCTGGTTGTTCTTATAATAATTGATTGTTGTGAATTCCATTTGAACTTCATATGAAAATTCCGTTTATTTTCTGACAACTTTGTGAACACTCAAAAAAGAGTCTCCTAAAACAATTTTATAGTCGTTTCATTCAATTACATAAATCGCCATTTGCATCATCTTATATCAATTTACCTTGTCGAAATATTTATATATTTTAAGCTGCATTCCATATACTTTCATCTACTAAAATTCTTTTTTTCAAAATAAAAAAGAAGGTGTCACCTAGTCTAAGTTCGACTTATGCAACATCCTTCTTTCCAAACTATTTACAGCATATTGATTAACATTTCAGGTCTTCCCCAATTCATTTCTTCACAAACGAATCGTAGTTTTTCTTCATCTATTGTGTGTAATCCTTCTTCTAGTGAACATGAAATTGGAACTTCACAATGAATTTGCGCTAATTGTAATGAAATATTTAAATTCTCTAAATCACTTTCGATCTTCGTACGTTGCGCTTTCGTTAATGATGCCACATTTTCTAGTACAGTTGCTACTGTACCATGTTCTTGAATAAGCTTATACGCTGTTTTTTCACCGATACCTTTTACACCTGGGTAATTATCGCTCGTATCTCCCATGAAAGCTTTCGCATGCACGATTTGCCACGGTTCTACACCTTTTTCTTCCATAATTTTCTCTGGTGTGTAATACTCGTAATTTCCAATTCCTTTGCGCAGAAGCATAACTGTAACGTTCTTATCAACAAGTTGAAGTAAATCCGTATCACCTGTTAAAATATAAACTTCCGCTTCATTGCAGTATTGTTTTGCTAGTGTACCGATACAATCATCCGCTTCATACCCTTTCATGCCGATAACTGGAACAGATAATTTTGCAGTCATTTCTTGCACTAGATCAAATTGCGGAATTAATTCTTCAGGTGGCGCTGCACGATTCGCTTTATAATTTGAGAACGACTCTGTTCTAAATGTTGTACTTCCCATATCCCAGCATGTTACGATGTGTGTCGGTTCAATTGCTTGCATTGCCGTTAATAAATGTTTCATATAACCATGAATCCCGTTTGTAGGGGTACCATCTTGTCGTTTCATAAACTGCCCGTAGACACTTGTTGCATAAAAAGCACGAAATAATAGTGCCATACCATCAACTAATAATACTTTTTTCATAATTCCTCTCCTACCAAAAAAAATAATAACCCCACGTCATCACGTAAGGTTATATAAATAGATTACCATTCTACGTTTTTCAACTTTGTCTATTATACATTGTTTTTGTATATTTAGCATCATTTACACATTAAGACGTTTTACTACAACAAGTATGAAGAATCCCTGTATACGTATTTTTCCCAGTTGAAACTACTACAGCTTTTGCATTTCCACTAACAATATACGTCCCTTTGAAACATACATTTTCAAGTTCAAGTGGATTATAGTCTTTCATTCTTTTCAAAGGAATAAATCGTTTGCGTTCAAGATGATAACAACTTTCAAATTTCTCAATACTTGCATCGTTTCCTGTTAGCACAGATTCATTTACTAATAGATCATTTGCATAAATGATACGTACATCTGCTGGTACTGTATCACCTTCTGAAAGGAAAATCATATCTCCTGGAACAAGCTCTTGTACTGGCAAATCCATCATTTTTAATTCACCGTTTAAACCTGTTACACTAGAACATTCTACTCGAGACACAGTAATCTTCTCACATTGTAATCCATCTCTCACATGTTGTTTTGAAAAACCTGGGATCATTCCACCTAGCTTCATCATCACTTCTGCAATACGAGCTCTTTTTGAAGTTAATTCATTTCGGCCGTATACTTGAATACGTTTTTGTGCCTCTTTCATAGATAATCCATCTCTTGTTGTTTTAAAATACGCAAATACAGATTTTACATCTCTCGTTGCGATTTCAATTAATAAATCTTTATTTTTTTGAAGCATCGTTTGTTCTTTCATTGATTTTTTGCTTAATTTATATGACGTGTTACCCACAGTTTTGTTTGCATATAACATATTATCGTCTCCTCCTTTACAACGTAGGAAGAAACGCTTTGTTTCTCAATTTATCCACTTTACGGTGAAAGTGTCTAGCGCCTAAACATACATATAAACGCTACATGATGATAAATATAGAGGGAGGAACAAGTCGTTTCCTGCCTACATCATATATTTTTGATTTGAAGTATATGGGTAACGGAACCGAGTCAGAATTTGACATGCTCCTCACCTCCTCGTTTTATTTTATAGTTTATACTATGAAATTACTCATAGCTTTGTAACAAAAAGACCCTTACTCCGAAAAGAGTAAAGGCCATGACATACACAAATAAACGATTCCTAATACAATTAGAAATCTACGGACCTCTCCCTCGCCGAGTTTTAGCACTGTATAGCATAGGTACATTACCAGCTACATTAAGAAAAACCTTAATTCGATCATTCCTGTTGACCCATTGGCGTCTCTCGACATTTTTGGGCAGTAGCATTTCTCTATACAGGAGCCTCACCTAACAGAGACTTATTTTTATTACATAGAAAATGTTACTCTTATTTAAAATAGATGTCAACACCTTGAATGGAATCTTTTCCTTATTACAACAACTCCCTCTCATATACATACTATTTCTCTTTCTACGTATCAAATGAATGAAGCACATATTTTAAAATTAGTAAAAATAAAAACCTTACGTTTAAACGTAAAGTTTTTAATAAGTTATACAACCAGCAATTACAATCCCAATTGAAAGCGATAAAAACATAAGAAAAAGACCGACCGCTTGATTATCTTCTTCAAGACTTTTATTTATATTAAAGCGTGGTGTAAGCCACTCAGCTAAATAAAAGACGATAATTTGAGCCAAAATCCCAACCGCTCCCCACGAAACCATATCAAGAAGTGAAATGGAATTAGCTGCTGTTGAATATAAAACAATAGCTAACCCCAGTAATCGCCCTCCAAGTACATAGCTTACTGCCTTATTCCCTTGGGCCATTAACTTAAATTCTTTTACTTTCGTTGTCACTTCCATCAGGAAAAGACCTATGCATAAAAGACCAAGTGTTACTGCTAAATATAATAAAAAATTAATCATATACTTCCTCCTTTTTTATACCTACTGGTAAATAGTACGATTCATTCCCCGTAATTTTTTCACCAGCACGAATACCGATACCACTTGCTTTTCCTGCAATTAAAAACGAACCAAACACATACGACAGTTTCTCCATCCCTTGCTCTGTTTCCAAAGATACGACTGGAAGTTCTGTATACTTTTGAAATATCGGCAGTGACGCTTTATACGTTTGGTGTGCATTTTGAATCATAATATTTTCGTCCTTATCACGAATGGTAATCGTGTCTCCCTCTCTACCAAATGAAGGTTTTTGAACGAAAGAACCTTTTCCTAAAAATAAATCTGGTTCTAAATATGTAGGTAACATATATTCTTTAATCCACTGTCGTTCCTCATTTGTATAAAAGACCTCTTCTTCTGCTAATCCCCAAATAAGACACTGAACTGATTTAGGCTGAAGTAAAAATGCTGACAAAGGATTTATAATAAACAGCTTTCCGGCTTTTACGAGTTGCAACAACTCCACACCTACCAAATCCCCTGTTTCAGGATCTTGATCCTCAATTAAATCTTCTATCGGATATGTTTGACGATATAAAACATCAATTTGCACTCCATCCCTATCCACTAAAGAATCTTTTGTAATTCTAAGTTCTGACATTGGCACGACTTTATTTTCAACACGGCATAACTGACTTAAATACATAGTCGTATTCCAATCCTCAATATGCTCATGATGCGCTGTAAAAACAACATTTGGGTTGTCTATTCCCTTTGTCGCTTCCATTACAGCTTTTGTAACACCAGAGGATAGCAATCGCTCTTGGCCTAAGTTTGGATCATCATAACCTAGCTTTTTACAAACTTCCCCATTCATTTGAAAGCATTCCATAATAAAGGTAGGTGTATCACTATTAAACTCAAGCATTTTCATTTGGTTATCGCCTGTTAAAACGAAATCAAATCGTGAAATAACAGATTCAGGATATAATCCTTTCATTCTAATGAACGATAAGCTTGCGGGGGGAAATCCAAGTTCAAGAAGCTGTTCGTCACTTAAATTACGCAAAAGTCTAGCAGTCTTAAAAAATATTTTCCCCATTCGTTCAGTTGCAACTTGTAATTGTTTCATAGTCTCATTTGTTATAGGAAAAACATGAAACAAACTATACTCACATTCATATAAATCCGACCAGAAATCCTGATATTTTGAATAAAACTCTTTTCGATCCCTTATGTATTGCGACATATGTTAGCCCCCAAATCCTCCCTTTGAACCGCTTCCAATTCCACCTTTAAATTCCGCAGACGATTGATACGATTTAAATGCCGATGAATTTTTAAAAGTGGATTTATTTTGATAGTATGTTCCGCCATAGAAATAATGTCCACGATAACCTGAACTACTATCATCACACTGCCATACCCCAAGTTCATCATCCCAATCCCAATCTGAACAACTTTTATCATTCGGTTTTGGGGGTAAATCTTGTGCGCAGCCAAATAAGGTGCCAGTCATTAAAGACGTTACGACACCACCTACTAGCCATTTCGTTTTTGTCACCTTCGCACTCCCCTTTATAAAATATATTTCTATTATATAAGAAGCCATGATAAAGTAGAAGAAAAAGGAAGAAGAGTGATGAAATGCGCTTAGAATATCGACTTAATGATGAAACAAAAGGGTATCCTGCTTTATGGAATTACACAAATATTTCTAATTCTGAAATTATCGCACGCATGACTTGTGAATATTTTATAAAAGATAAAAATACATATGTTGTTACTGCAACTTCAGTAGATCCAGATGGAACAGTAGTTATATATATTCAACAAGAAACTTTTTCTAACGACCCTTCAGATCCTACTTACTTCCACATCGGTTTTGAAATTAGAGAGTTAAAGGATACGAGTTCCAACTTGATTGAAAGTAAAGATGTATGGAACTATGAAGAAATTTTACCATCTCTTCATTCAGATATTATATATATTCAACAGGACGGCATGCATATGGAGTTTACTTTAGATTCAAGAGAGATTGATGAAGACAGAAAGTGCTACATTTATTATGGAAACTTCACAGGTGAATCGAGATAACATGGATATATGTATACAACAAAAAAACCTTACGTATAAAACGTAAGGTTTTTATATAGCCCCACATATGCCGTTATCTCTAGATGTCCATAAACCTGCTCTCACAGGTGGATGCTCTCACAAATGTTTGTAACTTCCTTCTTAAAAAGATGGCATGTTAGCTACATTTAAATATTGAACTTCCATATTAAACTTATTGGTTTAAGACATGCATAAGCTACGTACACCGTAGGAATTTTATATAATGTTAGTTGAAATAAGACCCCCGCAAGTGCCGCTCCTCGTAAATGTCCAAAAACCCGCTACTCGCAGGTGGATGCCCTCACAGTTACCGTACATCTTCCTCCACAAGGAAGGCTTGATGATGGTCACTAAATATTGAGCTTCCGTATAACTAACATCGGTTTTAGACATAAATAAGTTACGTACACCGCAGGATGTATTATTTACTTGTCGTTATATTATCACATTGTTTCCAATGTGTAAAATACAAAGTTTTTCGAGCAATCTCTTGCTTGTGACCTTATTTTAATACAAATTATTTTTGCATGCAAGTGATTAATCTTCTTCTTTTGCAATTTGATTTTCTGGATAAGAAATCCAATCACTCCAGCTACCTGTATACAATTTAACATTTTGGAATCCAGCTAATTTCAATGCAACGATATTTGGACATGCTGTAACACCAGAACCACAATATACAATTGTTTCCTTATCTTTCGAAAGATTTTGGAATCGTTCTTGTTGCTGAGCTTCATTCTTAAATTGTCCTGATTGCAGCATTCCATCCTTCCAAAAATAATTTACTGCTGTTGGAATGTGTCCTGCTTTCGGATCAACAAGTTCCTCTACACCAGCATAACGTTTTGGCTCTCTAGAATCAATTAACGTAACATCTGCACCTGCATAGATATTCTCTCTCACCGTTTCCATCGTTACAAGCATATGATTTTGTACATTTGCTTTGAATGCTTTTCGTTTAGCAACACAAATTTCTGTTGTTACTGGTAGTCCATTCTCTTTCCATGCTGGAAATCCACCATCTAATATATATACTTTCTCATGTCCTACATAGTTTAATAACCACCAAAGACGAGAAGCATTTGCACCCGCTTCACTGTCATATGCAATCACTGTCGTATGTTCATCAATACCAGCTCGCGACAGCTTGTCTGCAAACTCCTCAATATTTGGTAACGGGTGGCGACCACCATGTTCTGTTATAGGACTTGATAAATCTACATTCAAATCAAAATATAATGCATGAGGAATATGTTCCTCCTCATACTTTTCTCTACCCCAATTAGGATTCGCTAAATCAAAACGACAATCGATTATACGGACGTTCTCATCTTCTATATGCTCACGTAACCATTCGACTGTAACTAACATCTTTAACGACCTTCTATCTCTTTCAAACGACTTACATACTCCATAACCATTTCTTTTGTAACATATTTACGCTCTAGTGTAACACCATTTTTTGCAAGAGCATTAATTTGCTTCGTTACAACATTAATGACATCAACCGAAAATTCTTTCCCATTTGACGCAAGAGATACGGCTGCTTCAATAGCTGCTTCACGCTGCGCATCTAATTGTAAACATGCTTTTACACTTTCATTTTGTTTACGAGAATGTGCTGTAATTGCTTTATGTACTTCCATCTTCTCTTCCCCCTAAATAAGTTATACGTTCTGATTTAATTCCATTGCAAGCCGAAACATATCACGGCATACAATCCCATTTTCAATAATCTCTTCTTCATAATGCTTCGAAAAGTAATCAAAATCAATAGAAAAAATACGAAATCCACATTTTTGATAGAAAGCAAGTTGTGAAACACTAGAATTGCCTGTACCAACTTCAAGTTTTGACATACCATATCCTTTAGCAGTTTCTATAGCATGACTTATTAGCTTCTTTCCAATCCCTTTTCCTTGCAAATGCTCTACAACCGCAATATTCATAATTTCCATCGTCTTCGGCCTTGTTTCCAAAATTACATATACACCGATTACATTATCCTCTTGCTTAGCTACGTATGTTAATCCTCTTTGTACATATGCACCAATTTGCTGTTCACTTGGATCAGCAAGTAGTAATAAAGACTTCGGTATAGCTTCTTTTGAAATACGTTCTATTACAACAGTCATAAAAAATTCCCCCTTCTCTATTGTTCTAAACCCTCCTTGTCTACCATAAGTAATAGAAAGGAGGGATTCACCATGGACAACAATGAGAAAAAATGCAACGTCATCTCTATTGATGGAAAGAAGAAGAAGAGCGACACGTATTCCTATCCAAAATTAGTAGTAGAAAATAAAACATATGAATTTTCTTCGTTCGTCTTATGCGGTGAAACACCAGACGGCAGACGACTCGTTCTTACTCATATGATTTCTACCGATGAATTTGCTGGATTTGTCAAATCTTTAGATACGGTACTACAAAAGAAAATCGAACGAATCTTTTTCTCATAACGACTACATCACATACATTTCTTTTTCAATCTCTACTAATTGCTTTTGCAATTGTTCTTTACTTTGTTCATATAGTGATACATCAATCGTTTCAGCCAATGCAAATAATACACTTTCATAATAATTCATCACATCTTGCTGCATCACTTTTTGGAATAAGTTCCATTTCAAATCCCACTCTTGCTTATAATGATGAACAAATAAATCTTTTTCATCAGCTACATAGTTTGATACGAGAGGTTCTAATACAGATTTAGCGTCTTCTTGCATAAAGGCTTTGTCATTCTTTTCAAAAAAGCTTTTCTCGTTTTTAAAGTGTGCCAATGCTTTTTTGAAATCTTTTATTTCAACTGAAGGAAACGGTTCTTTATGTGTAATATCTTTATATTCATATTCCACTGTTCCATTCATAGAAATTGATTCATTTTCTACTTTACAGTTCACCACAATTTCATTCTTTGCACGCTTCATCGCTTCATCTATCCATCTTTCAAGGCGTAATGATGTCGCACGCATTTCTTGTAATAAATCATGCTGAATAAATGCTACTAATTCCATAACACACTGCTGCAACTGCACTTTCACATTTCCATCCGTTCGAAGCGATGCTGGATTAATAAATTCAGTAAACACATCGTTATAACGTAGGAATAGACGTTGTTGCACGTAATAAAGCAATTCTTTCACTTCATTTTGCATCGCCTGTTCTTCAGCAAGCACACTATATGATGAAATAATATGAAGTAGTTGATCACGCTCTGCTTCATATTTTTTCGTTTGCTTCTCTTTCTCTTCATTCCCCTGCTTTGCACCATTTATCATATTTACTAACAGCTGATCTGCCCCTTGCAATGCACCATATAAAGCATGAACAGATACGAGCATTAAATCTCTCATCATAAAGGATGTAAATGATTCCTCGAACTTAGCAATCCCAGAGTTTTGTAAAATACCGTACTTCTCTTTCTCAATATTTTTTCCTTGTTTCTCTTCAAGCGCACATAAACTTGAAATTGCAAATAAACGTGGATTTCTAATACCGTATTGTAGTAGCTGGTCTGCGATATAACCTTTTACCATTTCAAGTTCTTCTTCAGACTCTGCTAAATCGGCCGCATTAATTAAGAAGAACATTTTATCAAGAGCAAAAGTATCCTTTACACGACCGAGCTGAATTAAAAATTCACGGTCAGCACGAGAGAACACGTGATTATAATACGTGACAAACAAAATAGCATCTGCGTTTTTAATATACTGGAACGCAACGTCTGTATGGCGGGCGTTAATAGAATCCGCTCCAGGTGTATCTACAAGCGCTACTCCTTGCCTTGTTAATGCACAATCATAATAAAGCTCCATGTACTCAACAAAACAAGATATTTCTTCATTCGCTACATAATCAGAAAACTCTTCTAATGTAACTTGTACTTTCTCGCCTAAATGTGCAGAAACTGTATCATACCCTTTTTGTACTGCTCGTAAAAAGCTAAATGTTGTTTTTTGCTTCCCAGTTGGTGAAGGGTATTTCATAACTTTATCAATCTGTGCTAACGCTTCATCTAACGTAGTAATCTCATAATGAAACAGCTTATAAACAGCTTTCATATCTTCTAATAAGGCTTGCTTTGATTTAAATTGAACCATTACTGTTCCGTGTGGTTTTTCCTCTGTAACTGGCAAAATTTGATTAATCGTTGCCGTCGTCGGATTTGGTGACACTGGAAGTACTTTCTCACCAAGCAATGCATTGGCAAATGATGATTTCCCAGCACTAAAAGCTCCAAATAATGCTACTGTAAATTGTTTCGTTTCCACACGGCGCCTTTTTTCTATTACCTCTTGCTGTACATGTTTTAGCGCTGGCAATGGCTCTAATATCGTTTCAGCTTTCTTCACTTTCTCTAATATACGCTGAATATTTAAAGCTGCCGTTCCTTTTATCTCTTCCTCACGAGCCGTTACGTTATCATTTACAATTTCCTGCTCTTGTAGTGTGAATTTCTCACTAACAATTTGTTTTTTACTTTGCAATATCTCTTCTATTTGCAATCCTTCTGGTGTAGCAACACGATCATGCCAAACATTTTGTAAATAGCCTTCATATGCCTCCAAATTGTTACTGTATTGCAATTTCGTTTCTTTCGCCGTTTGCAACATCGTATATGTTTCAATCTCTTCTTCAATACGATCAACTGCTTCTTTTACCTTTTGCTTTAAAACGACTGCACTTTTATCAAAAATTTGCTGTGCTTTTGTAAAATAACGTTTCTTTAATTCATTCGCTACATCCGCTGTATAAAGAAGTAAGTAATCACCTGTGAAACCTGCACCTTGTTTAATTACTTCTGCTAACATTTCTGGTCCAAAAGCAATTTCTAAATCATATATGTCTTTCCCAATCTCTTCTGTAAACAACCCTTCTTCTTTTAAGAAGGCAACAATAAATTCTTTCACATGAAAATCAAGTTGCGTTTCGACAGTCTTTTGCAAAGCAGCATAAAAAGCATCTAAACGTCTCTGTTTTTCTTGCTCAGTCTTTCCTTTCGCAAATAGCAAACCAACTTTAAATTTTGTTAATTTTGTTTCTAAGTACGCATTTGCCAATTCTCTCATTTCAAATGGCATTAAATACGCGTTATCTAATATAGCTTGTAAGCCTTTTATAAATTCATTTCTCATTTGAGACTCTTTATTAGCCTCGCGATGTTTCATTTCCGTTAGCTCTTCTTTCTTTTCAACTATTTCTGAAATGGAAAGCGGTGATGCTAACTCTTCCTCATATTTCAAAAGAGCTTTTTCATTTTCAGAAAGAATAAACGAGAAATGTTCCCCCATTAAATATTCTGTTTCTCGCACCATTCCATCTCTTACATACTGCTCTTTTTCTTTCATAATAGAAGTAATTAACGTTTCTAGCTTTTCAATTTCATTATGTGGATGGTTCATCATTCGTAATGATGTATAATAAACTCCATCTACTTCAATATCCCAGTTAGAGAATGATTGTTTTACACTATCGCTATAATCTGCAAACGATAATTCATTTTCTTTATGTTTATCTATTTGATTTACAACGAGATAAACCGTTTTATTACGTTGTTTCAATTCTTTAACAAATTGTAAATTCACTTCCGATTGGACGTGATTATAATCCATCATATAAAAAATTACGTCTGCTAGATGCAGCGTTGATTCTGTCGCTAGTTGATGGGCATCATCTGTTGAATCAATCCCTGGTGTATCAACTAACATAACACCTTCAGGAATTGGTGCATCATTCCGATAAATATGAACACCAATTACCTCATCGCCATCTTTACAAATTTGTTTTAATTCTTCTGCTGAATATGCACCGTCATATTCGTACTGCTCTCCAGATTTAATCGTTACAACAACACGATCAAATCCCTTTTCAATTTTAACGACGTTAGCGCTTGTCGGAATTGGACTTGTCGGTAACAACTGCGCTTTATATAGATGATTCATCATCGTTGATTTCCCTGCTGAGAAGTGACCGCAGAATGCTATCATAAGCTGCTCTCGTTTATATTTTTGAATTACTTCAAACAACTTTAAACTATTCTCTGCATCGCCGTGTTTTTGCCACTCTTCATAAAAACAAACAAGCTTTTTCATACCGTTTGTCTGTACTATGTTTGTCATCCCCTTGTTCCCCTTTATCCAAGATGTATATGCTATTTGCAAGCTAATAACCAATGAGAAATGCACCTACTCATTGATTACCTTTTCACTTTACTATCATACTAAATTTTCAGCATATTCTCATTAAAAATAAAAAATCCCTTTCATTCTTTTTACAAATGAAAGGGATTTTATGTAATATCACTCATTTTGCTGTTCCTACTCCATTTAAAACATACTTTGCAATAACTGCATATACAGCGACTGTACCTGCTACTAATGCATATACCATACTCATGCACCAACCTTTTTTGATAATGATTATCACTTTTGAATACATTTTATCATTAAAGAGAATCATTATCAACACTTTTTCATAAAGAAAGCCCCTTATAAGAAGGAGCTTCACTGCCTGTTTTGAAGAAGATTAAAACTTGTTGTGCACTCTTATTATATCTCATCTTACATAACTTAATAGTTAAAAAAAATGGAAATCCACCCTATACCCTCCATCTTACATTTTGTATAATAAAAGGGAATTACTTAACAAGGAGGAAAATAATGACACAAAATATTTCGCAAGGCGAGAGGATACACTCTATCGATATTATTAGAGGAATAGCTGTATTAGGTATTTTTCTTGTGAACTGGCCTGTTATTGCTGGAGTTGACTCACGTGATATTACAGGAATTTACGAAGGGATAGACAGCTACATTCGCCTATTTTACGATATGTTTATTCAAACGAAATTTTATACCATTTTTTCGTTTTTATTCGGATTAGGTTTTTATATTTTTATGAATCGTGCTGAGGCAAAAACAGATCGTCCAAAAACTTTATTTGTTCGTCGCTTACTTATTTTATTATTATTTGGTTTCTTGCATTACGTTCTTTTATGGGACGGAGACATTTTACATACTTATGCAATTACCGGGTTTTTCTTATTTTTATTTTACAAAAGAAAGCCACGTACTATTTTAATATGGTCAATTGTACTATTAAGTTTCATGCAATTGTTCACATTATTAGGTTCTCTTGTCATGTTAATCGTGCCAGTAGAGGAGTTAGGCCTTTCCACAGCAATTATGCCGTTAGAAAACTGGGGCTTACAAATCACAGACCGATTCTATTCTTTCTACTCTGAAGCAATAAGTAACAGTCTTATTATGCTTCCTGAAACACTAGGATTGTTTTTACTCGGATTATATGCCGGTAAAAAAGATATTTTCCGCCGAGCGAAAGAATTAGATCCAAAACTAAAGAAATGGCAAATTATTATGTTTGTTTTAACATTACCGATGTGGTTTATTATGGTTTACTTCTTTATGAACAATCAACCATACACACCATTTTCACTTATGGGTATTACGATGATAAGCGGAAAGACATTATTCATATTCTACATTTTCACGCTCATGCGTTTATTACAAAAAGAAAAATGGCAAAAGATATTACGTCCGTTCCAGTACGTTGGTCGAATGGCATTAACAAATTATATCTCGCATACAATTGTTACGTTGCTTGTATTCGGAATATTGTTCAAAAATGATTATCTTGCTCCATTATGGGTAGGACCACTATTTTGCATCGGTTTCTACACGCTGCAAATCTTTATTAGCCGCTGGTGGCTGTCACGTTACCAATACGGGCCACTTGAGTATATATGGCGCCTTGGTACGTACGGAAAGATGATGCCACTTAAAAAGAAAAGCAAGGTCTCGTAAACAACACAAAAATAAAAGGTTCAAATCGCATGCGATTTGAACCTTTTATCAATTTTACGCTTCTCTTACCGCACTTTGCATAGACACCGGCTCTTCTTTTACTTTCACTTTACGCTGTGGCACCATATTAAATACGATATTTAACAATACTGCTGACGCACTTCCAAGTACAATTCCGTTATCCGTTAAAATACGAATGCTTTCTGGAAGTTGTGAGAATAATGTTGGAACGACAGTAACCCCTAGTCCAATCCCAACAGAACATGCAACGATTAATAAGTTTTCTTGTCTTCCAAAATCAACGCTACTTAACATTTTAATACCATATGCCATTACCATACCGAACATCGCTAACATCGCACCGCCAAGTACTGATTTCGGAATGATTGTTGTAATAGCTGCGATTTTTGGAATGAATCCAAGAACGATTAACATACCACCACACGTGTAAATAATCACGCGATTTCTTACTCCAGTTAATTGAACAAGCCCTACGTTTTGTGAGTATGTTGTATACGGAAAGGCGTTGAAAATACCACCTAACACCATCGCTAATCCTTCTGCACGATACCCTTTTGTTAATTCTTTTTCACCAATCTTTTTATTGCAAATATCAGATAATGCAAAATAAACACCTGTCGCTTCTACAATCCCTACGCAAGCAACGAGAATCATCGTAATAATTGGCGTTAATTCAAACGTTGGTGTACCGAAATAAAATGGCTGGATACCATGGAACCAATCCGCTTCTCCAACCGCTTGCAAGCTTACTTTCCCCATAAATGCTGCAACGATTGTACCGAACAATAGACCTAGTAAAATAGAGATTGAACGAATAAATCCGTCGAAGAAACGATACATAATGATAATAAATAGTAACACACCAAATGCTAATGCTAAATTTTCAAGACTACCGAAATCCTTACTTCCTACTCCTCCAGCCATATCATTAATTGCTGCTGGAACAAGTGTAACTCCAATTACGGTAACGACAGATCCTGTTACAACAGGTGGAAACAGCTTTACAAGCTTTCCAAATAATTTCGCAAAAATAACAACGAATAACCCCGCAGCAATAATTGCTCCATAAATAGAGGATACGCCGTATTGTTTTCCGATTGCAATCATCGGCCCAACGGCTGTAAATGTACAACCCAGTACAACTGGGAGTCCAATACCGAAAAAGCGATTTGATAACGCTTGTAAAATTGTCGCAACGCCGCACATTAATAAATCAATTGAGACTAAATATGTTAACTCTTTTTGATTTAAACCAAGTCCGCCGCCCACTATAAGCGGAACGATAATTGCGCCAGCATACATAGCAAGCATATGCTGCATACCAAGCGATACGATTTTAATTGGATGTTGCTTCATCGTTTATTTCACCTCCGCAGTTTCTTGCTGTACAAATGTAACTGCGTTATTATCAAGTGATGCAATTTCTGCTAGTGATTCAACACGAACGCCTTGTTCACGAAGCTTCTTTCCTCCATCTTGAAATGCTTTTTCAATAACAATACCAAGTCCAGCAATACTTGCTCCAGCTTGCTCTACTAGGCTCATTAAACCTAAAGCAGCCTGACCGTTTGCTAAAAAGTCATCAATAATTAAAACGCGATCACTTTCATCAATATGATTTCGAGATAACGAAATTTCATTCGTTTCTTGTTTTGTAAATGAATATACGTTTGCAACATACATATTATCTTGTAACGTTAACGATTTACGCTTTCTAGCAAAGATTACTTTTACACCAAGCTCTAATGCAGCCATAACTGCTGGTGCAATACCTGAAGATTCAATCGTCACGATTTTTGTAATGTTCTCTTCTTTAAAACGTTTAGCAAATTCTTTTCCGATTTCTTGCATAAGTACTGGATCAATTTGATGATTTAAAAATGCATCTACCTTTAATACATCACCAGATAAAACCTTTCCTTCGTTCAAAATCTTTTCTTGTAATACTTTCATGTTTGTTCCCCCTCTTATGCAATAAAAAAACTCCAAAAGCCGCCACCACTCGTTACAAGTGAGAGACGCGCTTTTGGAGTTTCGCAAAAAAGAATGCTAAACAAGCAAATATATTCGTCCTCACTCATAGTCAAAGTATTTACGGTACTTCGGTAGAAACTTGCAGGCCATATCCCCGCGATTATATGAGTGTAGCTAACTATTTATTTTATAGAAGGATTATAACGCACTTTTTATACTTTGAAAAGCTTTTATTCATAAAACACGTACAAATTTTATAAAAACATCATTTTCGTTCGAGTTTTGTAAACTCTTTCATTCCCAATTATAACTTCGTTAAAATGATTGGTCCATCTTCTGTAATCGCAATTGTATGCTCATATTGAGCTGATAATTTCCCGTCCATCGTTCTCGCGGTCCATCCATTTAAATCTACTTTCGAATATCGCATACCTACATTGACAATTGGCTCAATTGTAATTACCATTCCTTCTTGTAACTCAGGCCCTTGTCCTTGCTTCCCAAAATGAAAAATTGCTGGTTCTTCATGAATTTCTTTACCGATTCCATGTCCCGTAAAGTCTCTTGCGACAGAAAAACCTTCAGCAGCTACATAACTTTCAATCGCATAACCAATATCTCCTACATGATTACCGATTATCGCCTGCTCAATGCCTTTATACAAAGCATTCTCAGCTACTAGTAATAACTTTTCTGCTTCATCAGAAATTTTTCCAATTCTATACGTCCAAGCAGAATCTGAAAGACCACCATTTAAGTTTACTACCATGTCAATTGTTACAATATCACCTTCAGTTAAAGGAACATCGGTCGGAAACGCATGACACATTTCATCATTTACAGATGCACATATCGCATATGGATATCCGTTGTACCCTTTCTGCTCAGACGTTGCACCATGTTTTTCTAAATACGCTTCCACAAACGTATTAATTTCTTTTGTTGTAATACCTGGTTTCATTATCTTCGCAATTTCTCTATGACATGAAGCAAGTAACTTTCCAGATTCATGCATTAAATCTATTTCATTTTTCGTTTTAATTGTAATCATGCTTATCTCTACCTTCCTTGCTAGACCTACTATTTGCTACTACATTTCAATGATACACATACTCTTTCAACACTTTCAATTAATATTACATCTAGCATTTTTAGTTGATGTTTACTTATAAACAAAGTATATTGTTCTATACTATTAAAAGGAGGATTGTTAAAGATGATGCACGCAGGAAGACTACGTCAGCAAACTTTGAACACTAAGTAACTTAATATGTTCAAAGGCTCTGTTTTCATAAAGCAGAGTAAACGGGATTAGTCTGCACATTTTTAATAATCTTCAACGGAAGAGTACACTTTCCACATGGAGAAAGGCAGATATACATCTGTCTTTTTTTTCGTATATTTTTCATACAAAGAGAGACGTTTATTCCTTATATCCTCGTTTACTCTTAACCACAGACAGAAGCCCGTCTGTGGTTTTTTTTATGATTACATTTCTTTAATCATATTGATGTATTTAGGATGATTAGTAACAGAAAACGTATAAAAGCATTAAAATCAAAATAAACAATTGGAGGAAATAAAAATGAATACATTTAAAGTGAAACAATTAGCAAATAAAAAAGGACTAAATATCTTAGAAGATTCAATAGAAATCAATGAATCTGGCGTTGACTTTCAAGTAGCACACGTTACAGAACAAAACGGAGATAAATGGATACTAAGAATTCCTCGTAGACCAGAATCCATGAGACATGCCTTACGAGAAAAAGAAGCGTTAGAAATTATGAAAAAACATGCAGCATTCCAAGTTCCTGATTGGTCTATATTTTCTGAAGAACTAATTGCTTATAAACAACTAAATGGCTTTCCTGCTGCTACTATCGATATAGAACAACAAAGATATGTATGGAACTTTAATGAAAAGAATGTACCAACCGAATATTATATTTCATTAGGAAAAGTTCTAGCGAATGTACATTCATTACCTCAGCAAAAATTTAATAATATAGGTGTTGAAATTCTTACGGCTAATGAATTAAGAACTTCTATGCAACAAAGGATGAATCGAGTGAAGGAACAATACCATATTAATCAAAACTTATGGGATCGTTGGCAAGCATGGCTAGCTGAAGATTCTTTTTGGCCATCTCACGTGGGAGTAAAGCATGGGGATATACATCCAGGTCATATTCTAATTGATAAAAAAAATAATGTAACTGGTTTAATCGATTGGACAGAAGTAGGGATAGGTGATGTATCTATAGATTTCACATCGCATTATCTACTCTTTGGGAAAGATGGATTAACAAAGTTAATTCACTCTTATGACAACGCTGGTGGTAAAACTTGGTCAAGAATGGAAGAACATATTATCGAACTTCTAACAACAAGTAGCATCACTGTTGCTGAATACGCTCAAGTATCAGGTTTGAAAGACATGCATGAAGCAGCTATACACATGCTAGCAACTGAAAGTTAATACAGTTGCTAAAAAAACATTAAACTAAAAAACAGAAGAACTCTCTTCTGTTTTTTAGTTATCTTTACATATATAATTCATTTTCAAAAATTCAAAATAACTACCATTCGTCTTCTGTATAAACGTCCCAACTGCTTCAAACCCTGCCCTTTTATACACTTTAATCGCTCTTTTATTAAATGTAGCTACTGATAGTGTTATATACTTGCATCCATATTTTTCTTTACTAAAAGCTAGTATAGCATTTATGAACTGTAAACCAAATCCATTCCCAGTTATATTAGGTCTCATTCCAAGACCTATATCAACCGTTCCATCATTTATTTTACAAACAGTAAAATAACCAATGAGAGTGCCATTTTCCTTCACAGAAAATGTATGATTCCCTCTACTCTTATCTTGTAAAAATCCGGCTAAATCTTCTTCATCTGCCTCTATATCGTAAAAGGAATATTTCCCTTCATAATGTCAGTTGTATGCAATTTCTTCTGCTTCTTCTTGCGTCATTACTGTATAAGTATACTCCATTTTTCTATCCCCTTAAAAAAAAGAGCTGCAAGTAAGCAGCCCTTTTTTATAACTCGTAAATCTCTCTATACTTCGCTTCTAAATAATCTGCTAAGTAATTTGCATTCAATCCTTCACCTGTTACATCTGCTAAAATTTCAAGTGGCTTTTTCGTTTTACCGTATTGGTGAATGTTTTCTGTTAACCATTCACGAATTGGTGTTACGTTTCCTTCTTCTAATAATGCATCAAAGTTCGGAATGTCTTTTACCATTCTTTGCTTAAATTGCGCTGCATACATATAGCCAAGCGCATAAGATGGGAAGTATCCAAATGAACCACCAGCCCAGTGAACATCTTGTAATACGCCTTGTGCATCGTTAGCCGGACGAATTCCTAAATATGCTTCCATCTTATCATTCCAAGCCGCTGGTAAATCCTTCACTTGTAATGTGCCATCAAATAACTCTTTCTCAAGTTCATAACGAACCATAACGTGAAGCGGGTATGTAAGCTCATCTGCTTCTATGCGAATAAACGACGGCTTTGATTCATTAATCGCATCATAAAACTCATCTACTGATATATCATTGAATTGACCATCGCTATACTCTTTTAATAAATCATAATTTTTCTTCCAGAATGATTTATTACGACCGATAAAGTTCTCAAAGAATAATGATTGTGACTCATGAATACCCATAGATGTTCCACTACATAGCGGTGTACCTTCAAATTTCTCTGCAATATTTTGTTCATATACAGCATGACCACATTCATGAATTGTGCCAAACACAGCCATACGGAAATCTTTTTCGTCATAGCGTGTCGTAATACGAACATCCCCCCTATTTAATGTGATTTCGAATGGATGTACCGTTTCATCAAGACGACCTGCTTCAAAGTCATAATTTAATTGCTTTAATAGCTCTAATGTAAAGTTTTTTTGTTTTTCTTTTGAAAAATGTTCTGATAAAGCACTTGTCTTTAATCTCTTTTGCGAATCCGATATTTCTTTTACGAGCGGTACGATACGCTCACGAAGTTGACCAAATACGTGGTCTAACACTTCTACCGTAATGCCCGGCTCATACATATCTAATAATGTATTATATTTATATGTTTCATAACTCCAATATGTAATAAATTTCTTTTTAAATTCAACGATTTGTTCTAAATACGGACGGAACATTTCGAAATCAGATTTTTCGCGAGCTTCTTCCCACACACTTTCTGCTTTCGCTTCTAATTTCACATACGCTTCATATTCCGCTTGTGGAATTTTCTTATTTCTATCATATTCTTTACGGCACTCTTCCACCATTTTCTTCGTCGTTTCAGAAAGCTTGTCTTCACGTATTAAATCTTCAAGCTCTGTTAAATAATTTCCCATTTCATCTGAAGTCGACATAGCAAACACTTCTGATGAAAGCATGCCAATTACTTCTGAACGCTGGTCTACACCTTTTTTAGGCGCCCCTGTTCTTAAGTCCCAAAACATTAAGCTTAATGCTTCTCCGTAATTTTGTATCTTCTTCACATATGTTAAAAATTGTTTTTCTACTTCATATGTAGCTACTGTCATTATATAAAAACCTCCTTTTTCTACCTCAAACTTAATTCGACATGAAAATCTAAATTCCTTTTATAATAGAAAAAAAGCTTGGCAAGCGCCAAGCTTTCTCCTTATAATTCTTTACCTTCTACTGGTAGTACGTTTTTCACTGCTTCTACCACTTTCTCATCTTCTGTATCAGATAAGAAGATTGATATAGCACCTTTATCTTCGCTCGTACGAATTAAACGGCCAATCCCTTGACGAAGACGTAAAATCATATATGGTACATCTACATCCCAGAATGGATCATTTACGTGCTTACGCTTCGCTTCAAACACAGGATCGTTTGGAGGGAATGGTAATGACCAAATAATAACATGTGATAATGATGAACCAGGAATATCTAAACCTTCCCATAAATGAACGGCACAAAGTACAGTCTCTTCTTCATTTTGGAAACGAGAAACAAGCTGACTAATTTCTTGGTCCCCTTCATATAGGAACGGAACTGACATTTGTTCTTTACTTACATATTCTTTAAACGCTGCAAGTTCTTGCGTTGTACGGAATAATACAAGTGTACGTCCATTTGTTTTTTGTATATTTTCAAGTGTATATTGACACTTTCTTTCCCATTCATTTTCTTTCGTATGAGATAGTAAGTTTACTGCCATTTGCTCTTCGTAATCAAACGGGGAGGCAACTGAGAATGATAAGTAATCTTTTACCCCTAAGCTATTTGCTGTAAATGCGAATGAATCGTTGTTAGATAATGTAGCAGAAGAGAAAATATACGGGATTTTCTTCGAGAATACTTTCTCTTGTAATACTTCTTCAACTGCACGCGGCATAATTACTAACGTGAAAGCTCCATCACCTTCTTCACCCCATGTAATTACATTTTTCTCGTGCATAAACAGACGAAGTGAATGCTCTAATACATCTAAATGTTCATCAACGATATTTAAATCATACGTGTTTACTGTATGCATTTCACTTTCAAATACTAATGCATCACCGACTTCACCAATTTTCGCATAAAGTCGCTTCGCTTCAGCTGTTACTTTTTCTGTCACAGTAATTTCTAAACGATCAGAACCAGCAATTTCTTTTTTATTCTCTTGTAACACATCAAAGAATCGCTCTGTTTGCCAAATTGTTTCTTCTACTAAATGCGCAAACTCCTCGCGAATATCATTTTGTAATAATCTCGTTAAAAGTTGCTCCATCATCGTTTGCTTTAAACGATATGTTAAAGCTTTTTGAGCTGCATATTCTACAAGATGTCCTTCATCAAATACAACACAACTACTTTCTGGTAATAACGGAATTTGTCCTTCACGCTTACGAGCATCATACGTCCAAATATGATCCATATAGAAATCTTGAGAGCAAATAATTAAATCTGCTGCTTTACGATAATGTTCACGTGATAGAGTTTGCCCACAACGATGACGAGAATCACAAGTGAAGCAATCTTGGAAATAATCCCAATTTACTTTTGACCATTCCTCGTCATTTAAAAGCGGAAATTCTTTTCGATCACCATAGTGAGTAAAGTTTTGCATCGTACCATGGTCAAATACAAACTGCGGTAATTCGTAGTATACATCTTCAATTACTTCTGGAGCTCGTCCACTCATAACATCTTCAAGTTTACGTAAACATAAATAATTATCCATTGATTTCGCAAGTCTTACATCTACCGATAAGCCTAATGCCTCAGATAATTTAGCAATGTCCCCTTCTTCTTTCACAAGCTGCTCAATTAACGTTTCATCTGCACAAGCGATAATCGCTGGCTTTCCAGTATAACGTGCATAACAAATTGCATATAGAAGATATACAATTGTTTTCCCGGTTCCTACACCAGCTTCTGCGAACATAACTTTCTTTTCTTGAAAAGCACGCTCTAATTGAAACGCCATAAAAATTTGTTCATCACGCTCTTCAAAGCCTTTTTCCGGAAGGATGTCGTAAAACACATCTCCAATCCACTCATTCAACTTATCATAAAAATTGTCTTGTTTCCCTACTTCAAATGGTAATCTCTTCTCAGTAAACATCCTTAGCCTCCAACCAAAAAGTTTTTCTATAAAAGATATAGCAACTGCTACTCATATATGTGCAGCCACTTTCCCCTGTTGTAAAACATAGAAATACACGAAAAAAAATTTTCCTTTCGAAAAAGGAAAATTTTCTTCTATATTAATGACTTTAAATACCGTTTATCAATCGCTGTTTCATGTGAAAGAGCTGACAAATATTCTTCTTGTGCTTTTTGTATTTCATCTACAATCGCACCTTGGCTATCCACTTCTTTTCCGAGCTCATCATACGTACGGTGAATAGCTTTTTGAATCATTGATAATTGGAAACTATCCATATCAGTTCCTCCTTTACGCATTACATAATAGCCAGTATATGCGCGCTGGAGGAGTTTTATACTATGAATTACGAGGTGGACGTTTTCCGAAGTATTGGTAGTAATCTGTACGGATAAATCCGTTAAACAGTTTACGTTTCTTCGATGCATCTTTTCCGTAGCACTTCTCAAACGCTTCGTAACTTGTTAATACATACGCCGACCATGTGTCTAATGGACGGAATACTTGTCCCATTTCTTTATACAGTTGTTCAACAAGTGCTTTTTCACTTAAACGTTCTCCGTATGGAGGATTCGTTACAACATAGCCATAATCCTCTTTTGTTGTGAAATCTTTTACTTGCATTTGTTTAAATGTAATTAAATCGCCTAAACCTACTTCTTCTGCATTATCTTGAGCAACTCGAATCATACGATGATCGATATCTGATCCAATGATTTGCAATGGTTGATCATAGTTCGCTAAATCTTCAGCTTCTTGACGAGCTTCACGCCAGTTTTGTTTACCAACCCAGCCCCATTCATCCGATGCAAAACCACGGTTAAATCCTGGTGCAATATTTTGCCCAATTAATGCTGCTTCAATCGGAATTGTACCTGATCCGCAGAAAGGATCCACGAATGGACGATCTGGCTTCCAGTTTGTTAATTTAATTAAAGACGCAGCTAATGTTTCTTTTAAAGGAGCTTCCCCTTGATCCACACGATATCCACGTTTATGAAGTCCAACACCGCTCGCATCGATTGTTAATGTTGCGATATCTTTTAACATTGCAATCTCAATACGGAATAACGGGCCATCTTCTTCAAACCAAGTTGTACGTTTATATGTTGTTTTTAATTTTTCAACGACAGCCTTTTTAACGATACGTTGGCAATCCGAAACACTGAATAACTCAGATTTTAAAGATTTACCGATAACAGGGAACTCACCGTTTTCTGGAATATAATCTCCCCAGTTTAATGCTTTCGTTTTCTCAAACAGCTCATCAAATGTTGTCGCTTTAAATTCGCCAACTTTAATTTTCACACGGTCCGCAGTACGTAACCATAAATTCGTGCGACAAATCGCCTTTTCATCTGCTTCAAATGTTACTTTGCTGTTTTCTACTTGGCATTCATAACCTAGATCACGAACTTCTCGGGCAACTAAAGCTTCAATACCCATTGCCGCTGTTGCGATTAAAGTAACTTTTCCCATTTGCATTCACCTCTTATGTATATTCAAACAATAATTAATAGCCATTTATCCTATTAATTATTACATTTTACGAAGAATTTTCTCATTAACCATTTTAACTCATCATTTATAACTTCATACAAATAAAAAGCCCTCCTCTAACAAAGGAGAGCTGAGTTATTTCATAGTTGGTTCATAACGTTCTGTAAGCCATGTTCTGTTCCTTTGTACTGCAAACGGCCCACGCCTCGTACTCCGGTGGCAATCATCTATCTACAGGTTATAAAACCTGTCCTTTCCCATCGTTCATTTCCTTGGAAAAGATTCCCCTACCATTATTTGGGTTTCTCGCTCGTGGGGTTTACCTCGTTCCACTCCTATCATTTCTTCAAGGACTTCGTCACTGTGGCACTTTAAAGGTAGTCAAACCATATCCGAAAGGACTTAGGTTTTTTCCCTGCCGTTAAACCAGCCTTACAGCCAGAATACCCTAGCTTATGAATTGGCTAGGCACGAACACTACAGCCATCTCAGGCCGTGCGAGCATGGACTTTCCTCTACAACGTTGGCGTTGCAGCGATTACCCAAACGTTATGACATCCATTAGTATAGTGGAAACAAAAAGATTTTGCAATGTTTTTTTCTATGTAAAATGCTGTAACCTTTTTATCACCAGAAATTATTCGTATAACTTACTTCCAAATACAGCTTTTTCTAAATTCGATAGACGTTTTAAAATGTCCGTATTCGTGTTGTTATATACTGGTTGTGCAACTGGTGTTTGTACAACTGGTTGTTGTGGAACTTGCGTTGCTGCTAGCTTTTGTTCTTCTAGTTCACGCTTTAAACGAGCATTTTGTTGCTTTAATTGCTCAAATTCCTTGTGAAAAGCTTCGTAATCTTTAATGATCATATCAAGAAACTTGTCTACTTCTTCTTGTTGATAACCTCTCATACCTGTTTTAAATTCTTTTTCTAAAATATCTTTTGCCGTTAATTTAATTTTATCCGAAATCATTTTCTTCACCTCAAATTTTTGCCAAAACTTTCATTAACTAAATTTTTTCAGAAACAATGCTTTTTGTCAATCATATATACGAGTACTATATTACATATTACTCAGCATTATTCCACTGTTCCTCTTCTATTATATCTTGTAAATCGGAAAAAAGAATGAAATAACTGTGATAATTTTCTATTTCTCCTTTTTTCTTTGCCGCTTCTACAATATATTTAGGACTCCCTGGTTTTTCTTCATCATATACAGCTAAAAGTGCATCACTTTTTTCAATAAAAAATTGATTTTTTAATTTAAATTGCTCTGGGCTTTCGTACTTTCGTTTTGTGATACTATCAACATGGTCTGCTTGAGAGAGAATAAATTCGTAATATTCACGGTTATCTTCCTTCCAACCTTCTTCTTGTTCTAAAAATGGAGTAAATACCGCTAATTTTAAATCTGGATATTCTACTTGTATTTCAAAAACAACTTCAGCAGCCCATAATTCTACACCTAACTGGCCACTTATTATAACCCACTCTAACCCATCTTCTACAAAAGCAGTTAATTTACGACGCAGCGCCTTTTTTATACATTCTACTCCTGGATGATCATTTTTAAATATTCCAAGTTCAAATGGCTTATAGCCTGTTACTGCAATAACTTTCATATCAACACTCCAATTACAAAAAAAGAACTAGCATTTCGCTAGTTCTAACATATCATTTACTTTTTAAATATTCCACCAACGTTTGGTCCAATATTCGGACCTACTGGTGATACATTGTTTGGTAAAAATGGTGATACATTTGGTCCTGGTCCAAACGGCGATACATTCGGTCCTGGTCCGAATGGGGATATTTGATGACCGTGGTGGTGGTGATGATGACCATGGCCACATGGTCCACATCCGCCGAATCCTGGATCGATTGGGTCCACAACATTTACATTTGAATTTGTTTGCGGGAAGAAGTTTTGGTTTTTAATTTGTTGATGATGTACATGTGTTGTATGCGTCGGGAAAATGTGTGGCACCACCGTTGTTGAAAAAGAATGTGTTACGCATTGTTTCGTCGGATGAATGACAGGAGCAGTTGTACAAATAGGTCCTGTAGGCTTATGCCCTCCAAAGCAAGGATGACAATGATGCATAGTTTTTCTCTCCTCTCTCATAAAAAAATCTGATTACACTTTACAGTATGAGAAAAGAGGGTAAGCCGCTTGTTATATATACCCATTTATTCTAAGGAAATTTGTCTAGTCTTTGATTTTCTATCCAATGCTTTTTATAGACAAACCTTCGACATTACTTACCAAAAAAGCCTCCCACTTGCTTTACAATACCTGTCACTTGATTCATCGCATTCATCATTTGTCCAGCTGTATTCATCATTTTATTTACATCATAGTTACCATCTGAATTTTTAAATTGGGAAACAAAACTAGAAAATTGACTTGGTTGCTGCTGTTGCTTTTGTTTATTTTGTGTCGGATACGGTTGTTTTGGTGGATAAAACATCGCTTGTTGATTGCCATAGGGAGATGGTGGTGGCATATAGTATTGTGAATTTATATAAGGTTGCGGTTGTTGATTCATATACGGTTGCTGCGGTTGATTCATAAACGATACTTCAAATGGCTGGTAATAATTTTGATTTCCATAATGAGGCTCGAAAGGATACATATTATAACGTAAATATGTATCCTTATTATATTGGTACATATTTTGCTGTGCATATGGATTAGATTGCTGATATACGTTAGATTGTTGAAACATGCATTCTCTCCTCCTTCACATAAGTTTCTACATATATAATATGTACTTGTAAAATAATTTGTGTGACGGAGTATCTGTCTATTTTTGTCGGAAGTTTAAATTTTTAAAAAATTATAAAAGAAAACCCTTCCATGCTATGATAAAAAAGAAGAAGATTCTCATGGGGGAGGAATCAACATGGTATTAGGGGATTTAAAACAAGCGTTTTCTCAAAAAAAGGGGTATTACACAGAGAATGTAAATGAATTGTTAGACTTTGCGAGACATTGGTATCTCGAAGGGAAAATATGTATTTCAGATTACCGAACAGTAATAAAAGAACTAGAAATAAACGGGGCAACAAAACCTACAACAGTGACAGAAGCATAAAAAACAAGAGGGTTTTCCCTCTTGTTACTTACATTGCTCAATTATATTTTGCAAAGTATACGAAATGGCTTGATGCGTTTCAAAGAATCGCTTACCTTTACCTTTATTTACAAAGCATTGCAACACATTTGTTTGTAAATTATCGTACACTTGATCAATTTGCTGTACATGTATATACTTCGGTTTTTCTTCCTTAATCCATTCATAAGCTAATTCTTTCCACACTTTTAATTCCTCATCTACCATATCTACAAACGGTTTCATATCCTTATAAAAATCGTATTCAATCATTTCTCTTTTTTTCACATTTGCTTCATTATTATGTTGCATAAGTTTTTCCGAAGACTGTATTAATGCCTCATACTTCATTTTATTCCCACCTTATTATGCACTCACTACGACGTTTTGAAATGCCTTCACCCAATTCCCTTTTTCTTCGTGATGCACTAATTTATTTTCCATATGCTCAATATGCATTTCTGTTATTTCTATCTTGTTGCATATTTTTTCACTCTTATCCTTTAATGCATGATTCATTCTAATCCCTATATTCATTTCCAGCAAATCGAGAGAACTTAACATTTGATCCATTGTTTTCATTACATCTTCCTTCTGAACCATCGCCATATACAAAACGCCTCCTTCTTTGCTTTTCCTTTGTCATGTAATTTCGCCGAATGATTCTTCACTCCTGCCCACATGACAAAACTAGTTGTTATTCGTCAAAGAAATCATTTTGTATGTCATTTATAGAAATGGTAACAATACAAAAAGGAGGTGCATGAAAATGGCAAAGAACAAAAACGAAAAAAAGAAAAAACAAAATAAACAAAATAAACCCGAAACTGGCAATCCAAAATTAGATGGTCCAAACTTCCCTGCTACATAAAGTGAAACTTCTTTAATCTCTTATATTCATTACGTTTTGAGATTAAATGTTTACCACGCATAGTAGGGTTACTTCACATTAAGAAGTCCCGTCTTCATTTATGAAGACGGGACTTCTTTTTTATTATATCACGAACTCATCCATCCTTTTAACAAAACGATTTACGGTGGAAGCAATATAGATTTGCTCCCTCTTTCTTTTATACCATTCTGTTATATCAACTTCACCCGTATACTCTTCTCGTAAAAATAGTTCATTTATTTCCGTATCTCTACAAAACCAATCTCTCATACTTATTTCATCATGTGCAACAGCAGGATAAACTTCTCTAAGAGCTGGTGTACAAGATTTTCTAGCTTCACTTACATAACATTCATAATCTGTTCTTGATCCTGTGTGTATCGTTTGCGATGCAAATCTATGGAATAAACTTTTGTAATTCGGATGGAACAGTAACGCTGCTAATTTCTTTCCTAGTTCTATACGCTTCTGTAACGTTTCAAATTGATAAACTGAAAAACCATACACCTTCCCTTCAACGGTTGGGAATATAACGGCACTAATATGAAGCATTTCTTGTAATTTAAAAAGGGCTGTATGGAATACATGTTTTTTAAAGTATGCATTCTCAATAACTGGTTTTTGAATTTTATTTTGTTCATTTATAATAAGCGCTGTCATAAGTCTATTTATATCTTTTTTCTCCCAAAAATATATCCATTCTTTTTCCATAAAAATGGATACGTTAAAATATTGTAACAAATGGAATAGTGGGATCTGCCTCCTCTTACTTTCTTCGTATAACAACAGCTGAGGAAATGCATCTAAAAAAATAATCCAATTTGCTTCTTCGTAAGTTAAAAACAAATGTTTTTTTACTGTTTGAGGTAAAACAGTAGCATAATATCTCCCTTCTAAATCAGTCATATTCCATCCTGCATTTCTTGAGACCATACTTGCTAAAAAAGCCCACCTAATCTCACTATTTCTTACATAATATTCTTGATAACACTCTGTTCGAGAAATGTTGTCCATATTAGCTATTTCTATTTCCCTCTTAATGTTGTAAACGATTGTTTTTTCCTCTTCTGTACAGACCATCATCTTTTTACGATATTGCTTGATTTTTTCATAATCATTCCATGTAAACATAAAGAAGTCCTCATACCTTTCTTGAAAAAGGTCACATCTTTTTTCATTTTTTGTTATAATCACCTTTGTAAGTAATTCTTAGCAAGTTGGGAGTGGACACACTATGACCATTCGTTACCCAAATGGAAAACGGTACAATCAAGCTTCACAACCTCATAAAACACCAATTAAAAAACATACTTACAGTAATAGAGGTATGTCCCTTGAAGAGGAATTGAATGAAACGAATGAATATTACTTAACCCATAATATTGCATGCGTATATAAAAAACCTACACCTCTTCAAATTGTAAAAGTGGATTACCCCGCTCGAAGTGCTGCAGTGGTAAAAGAAGCGTATTTTAAACAACCTTCTACAACAGATTACAACGGTGTATATAAAGGGAAATACATCGATTTTGAAGCGAAAGAAACAAAAAATAAAACGAGTTTTCCACTTCAAAACTTCCACCTTCATCAAATTGAGCATATGAAGCAAGTAATCGCTCATAATGGAATTGCATTTGTTATTATTAAATTTACACTTTTTGATGAACTTTATTTATTAGATGCAAAACATATTATTGCATTTTGGAATCGTCAAAATACAGGTGGAAGAAAATCGATTACGAAAGAAGAAATAGAAGAGCATGGATCCTTATTATCATGCGGTTATCACCCTCGGATTGATTATATCCGTGTACTAGACACGGTTTATTTTTCGTGATAGAGTCATCACTAAGGCTCTTTTTTCGACTTTTGGGGAGAGAATGAAAGGTAGGAGAAAGTATAATGTCAGATAATTATCGTTCTCGTACAGAACGAAATCATGTAAAAAATCAAAAGCAAGAAACAAATACAGAGAAAAAACCAAAGAAAAAAGGCTCCTTTTTTAAAAAATTCCTTATAGGTTGTCTACTTCTTGGTATCGTTGGTCTTGTAGCTGGCGTGTCCGCTTTCTTTGTTATGGTGAAGGATGCTCCAAAATTAGACAAATCAAAACTTGTCAACCCTTTATCAACAAAGTTTCTTGATAAGAATGGGAACTTTTTCTATGAATACGGTGCTGAAAAACGAACCCACGTTACGTATGATCAAATTCCAAAAGTAGTTGAAAATGCATTCCTTGCAACTGAGGATTCACGTTTCTATGATCATAATGGAATTGATTTTAAACGAACTACAAAAGCAGTTATGGAAAATGTCACTGGGGGATTCGGATCTCAAGGTGGTAGTACGATTACACAACAAGTAGTCAAAAACTATTTTCTAACGATGGACAAAACTGCAAAGAGAAAAGTGCAAGAATGGTACCTATCTTACAAATTAGAGCAACAATACTCTAAACATGAAATTTTAGAAATGTATTTAAATAAGATTAACTTAGGTAACCGTTCGTACGGTATTGCAACAGCAGCAAAAAAATATTATGACAAAGATTTAAAAGACTTACAGTTACATGAAGCTGCAATGCTTGCAGGTTTACCTCAAGGTCCTAATATTTATGATCCTACAAAAAAAGACAACGTTGAAAGAGCTACACAACGTCGAAACGTCGTATTATCATTAATGAATCGACATGGTTATATAACAAAAGCTGAGATGGATAACGCAACGAAAATCCCTGTAACTGAAGGTCTTCAACCATCTTCAGAAGTAACGGAGATGAAGTATCAAGCATTTTTAGATGCTGTTGTAAAAGAAGTTGAAAAAGAATATCCCGATGTAAATATCGGTTCAGATGGTTTAACGATTCATACAACACTTGATCAAGATGCGCAAGATTATGCTGATAAAATTATGGATGGCAATCTTATTAAGTATCCGAACGATCAATTCCAAGGATCATTCGTATTTATGGATACACAATCTGGAGAAGTTCGAGCAATTGGAGCTGGGCGTAAAGAAAGTAAGTCTACTTTCAAAGGTCATAATATGGCCACTGATTTAAAACGCCAAGTTGGTTCAACAATGAAACCAATTTTCGACTACGGTCCAGCAATTGAGAATTTACAATGGTCTACATACCATCAATTAAATGACTCAGAATATACGTATTCCGATGGTAAAAAAATACGAAATGCAACAAATAGTTACAAAGGTGACGTTTCACTACGTGAAGCTTTGAAAAAATCATTAAACATTCCCGCTTTAAAGACAGCTCAAGCGGTTGGTCTTCCTAAGTCACAAGCGTTTGCTGAAGGTTTAGGTATGACATTTAAAGACGGCAAAACATATGAATCAACAGCAATTGGTAGTAACGATAGTTCTCCATTACAAGTAGCAGGTGCATATGCAGCCTTTGGTAACGGTGGGAACTACAATAAACCGCACTTCGTAAAAGAAGTTATCTTCCCAGATGGGAAAAAGAAAAGTTTTAAACCGAAAGAACAACGTGCGATGCAAGACTACACAGCTTACATGGTGACTGACGTTCTTCGTGACGTCGTAAAACCTGGTTCTGGCGGTACTGGTCCAACAGCATACGTTTCAGGTGTTGATGTTGCCGGTAAAACAGGAACACAAAACTTTGATGCAGACGTTATAAAAGAATATGGTATTCCAGCTGATGCAAACAGAGATAGCTGGTTCGCTGGATATACACCGCAATATACAATGGCAGTATGGACTGGGTACGAAAAAAATGGCCCAGAAAACTACATTAGTGATCGTTATACTAGAATTGCACAGCAAATGTTCCAAGTAATGATGAGTAAATTCGCTACAGATAAAACTCGTTTCGAACGCCCTTCTTCTGTACAAGAATTAAATGGTGAATTGTACGTAAAAGGCGCTAAAAAGGATGCAGTGAAACAAATTAAAGTAGATGCACCTAGTGGTCTTAATGTCACTTTCGATGGCGCTAGCACAGTTACACTAAACTGGTCTGGACCAGCAGAAGTTGATGCGTATGCCGCAAGCTATAAAGCGACTGACGGTTCAAGTGGTAGTTTATCAATAAAAGGTACGACAGCTACTCTTGGTGGTATTAAACCAGGCGTTACTTACAGCTTCTCTGTAGTAGCGAAAAAAGGTACTGGAACAAGCCCTGCCGTTGGTGCATCCTTCACTGCGCCTGGAGGAACTCCAGACGCGAAGAAAGCTGAAGATGAGGCTGCTAAGAAGAAGGCTGAAGAAGAAGCTAAGAAAAAAGCTGATGAGGAAGCTCAGAAAAAGGCCAATGAAGACAAATTAAAACAAGAAGAAGCTACTAAAAAAGCTGAAGAAGAAGCTCAGAAACAACAAGAACAACAACGTAAACAACAAGAAGAAGCTCAAAAGAAAGCTGAAGAGGAAGCTAGAAAAAAAGCTGAAGAAGAAGCTAAAAAACAACAAGAACAACAACGTAAACAGCAAGAAGAGGCTCAAAAGAAAGCTGAAGAAGAAGCTAAGAAACAACAAGAGCAACAACAACAAAATACCGGCGAAGATACACCTCACGCAGACGGAAATGTTGTTACAACAGAGTCTTAATACAAAAAAAGAAGTCCTTTCTCTTAACGAGAATAGGACTTCTTTTTTGTTATCATTTTCTTTCCATATAGTTTTTCTATTTCAATATACAACTGCGCTAACTAAATATAAGAATGATAATTATTCGGTTTCTTTATAATGAACGAATATCGCTCTATAAAATTAACTGGTTGCACTTCCAATTCACTCGTAAAATCTTCTATTTTATTCAAACTATGAACAGCTTGCTCATTTAGCCAATATACAATTGATAATAAATGTGCTGCAAAAAGAATCATCGGACCTTCAGCTTCTTGTTTCTTTCTGTTTCGAAATAAAGTAGCAATGTCCTCATGCTTATTTTTCCATACATTCAACATTACCGGAATACTGTTTTCAATTTCATTCCACGGCTCATATTGTCTTTCCATATCATATATAAAATAAGTCTTTTGTATTGTTTCTTCAAATGACTGTTCTGTATAATACGCAATCGAATTTATACTTTCTTTAAAAAATGGTAAGCATCGAAATTCTCTCGGTATTTCTATCACTCGCTCCATCCTTTATTTCCCCTTCATTCGCTTCTTTCCTTCTCGGCATACTTCTAGTAAAGGGCACTCTTCACATTGTGGTCGCTGCGCTTTACAGTGATAACGTCCAAAGAAAATCATACGGTGATGTGTAACGCTCCATTCATCCATCGGAATTTTCTTCATTAATGTCTTTTCTACTTCTAACACCGAATCTTTCCATCTACAAATCGCTAACCGTTTACTCACTCTCTCTACATGCGTATCAACAGCAATTGCCGGAATACCAAACGCTACCGAAACAACTACGTTTGCTGTTTTCCGACCTACACCTGGTAACTTCGTAAGCTCATCTCGATCTTTCGGCACTTCCCCATTGTAATCATCTAATAACATTCTGCACAATTTTTGAATGTTTTTTGCTTTATTTCTATACAAACCAATAGAACGTATATCTTGTTGTAATTCTTCTAGCGAAACACTTAAATAATCTTCTGGTGTTTTATATTTTTGAAATAAATTTTTCGTCACTTTATTTACAAGTGCATCTGTACATTGTGCAGATAATGCTACCGCGATTACTAGTTCAAATGGATTATCATGAATTAATTCACAATGTGCTTCTGGGTACATATCCGCCATTGTGTCTAAACAATAGCGAATTTGCGTTTTATTTAACATATACTTCCTCCTACATTACTGCTCCAACCAATTATAAAAAGGCACTTTTCCAGTAAATTTCGTCTCTTGTTTTGTCGTTTGCTGCGTTCGTTGTTGATTTGCTCTAAATTTCCGTCCTTGGTTTTGGGCTTGATCTACTGTTTTAATACCATTCTTTTTCCATTCAAATAAAATACGATCAATATATCGGAAATTAAGCTTACCACTCATTACAGCTTCCCTGAGGGCCGCTTGAATTAAATTCGGATGATGTTGATCTTGATCTTCCCACATTCCCAACGTTTCACATTCAAATGGAGAAAGTGGTCTTCCAAATTCTTTTTCAAATACTGTATATAAATTTACTTGCAATTGCTTTATTTCTTTTTGTTCTTCCTCTATTGATTCATTCATTAAGAAATGCAATATTTTTTCCCATAGCGGTTGTAAAGAATAACTTTCACACATCATCGCTTCTGATTTTTGTCCACCTTCTAGTGATAAAAAACCTTTTTGAATCAATGCCTGAATTACTTCCATACATTTCATTTCGGTAATCGTCATCCGTTCTGAAATCTCTGACGGAGTCGGAAATGAATTGCCCGATTCTAAAAATGTATGTACATGAAGTACAACCATAAATTCTGTTTCATTTAACCCTAATTTTTTATAATGCATCATAAGTAATTTTGGAATTGCAATGCTTCCCTGCTCAAACCACTGTAACATCATTTTCTTTTTCATCACCAAACACCTCGCTCTCTAGTATAACACACCTTTCGCTATTTCTTTTTGCCACAATTCGTCAAAAAAACCTCCCTATTATGTAGGAAGGTTTTTGTATTACATTAATAAAATATACAATTAAGCTTGCACTTTACTTTTCATAAACGTGTGAATACGTTCTAATGCTTTCTCCACTTGTTCAAGAGATGTCGCATATGATAAACGAACGTTATTTGGAGCACCAAATCCTGTACCTGGTACAAGAGCTACTTTTTCCTCTTCTAATAGAGCTTTTGCCCAATCATCAACAGTTTCGTATCCTGATAAAGCTACTGCTTCTTTTACATTAGGGAATAAGTAAAATGCACCTTGTGGTTTAATGCAAGTAAAGCCAGGGATTTGAATTAATTTATCATAAATAATGTTTAATCTCTCTTCAAATGCTTGACGCATTGTTTCTACAGGTTCTTGTGAGCCTGCATATGCCGCGATTGCGCCGTATTGAGCGATTGAAGTAGGGTTTGACGTACTATGACTCGCTAAGTTCGTCATCGCTTTAATAAACTGCTTATTTCCTGCTGCATATCCAATACGCCATCCTGTCATAGAATGAGATTTAGATACACCATTAATAATAAGTGTTTGTTCTTTTAATGCATTAGAAAGCTGGGCAACCGAAGTATATTCTGCTCCACCATAAATTAATTTCTCATAAATTTCATCTGAAACGATTAAAATATTGTGTTCTAAACATACTTCTCCAAGCTGTTGTAATTCTTCTTTGCTGTAAATCATTCCTGTTGGATTGCTCGGTGAATTAATAATAACTGCTTTCGTTTTCTCTGTAATTGCCTCACGCAGCTGCTTCGCTGTAATTTTGTATTCATTATCTTCAAGGCCGTCTACATAAACTGGCTTACCACCAGCAAGCTTTACTTGTTCCGGATAACTTACCCAGTATGGCGTAGGGATGATAACTTCATCACCTTCATCAAGTAGTACTTGGAATAATGTATATAATGCATGCTTTGCGCCGTTACATACAATAATTTCAGACGGATCATACGCAATTCCTTGATCACGAGTAAACTTCTTCACAATTTCTTGTTTTAACGCTTGTAACCCACCTGTTGGTGTATATTTCGTATGTCCTTCTAACATCGCTTTATGTGCAGCATCCATAATATGTTCTGGCGTATTAAAGTCAGGTTCTCCTGCCCCTAATCCAATTACATCATGACCTTCTGCTTTTAATGCTTGTGCCTTTGCTGTAATTTCTAAAGTTGCAGATGGTGTTAAAGCAGCTACTCGCTTTGCTAATTTCATTTGTAGTTCCCCCTACATCTATTTTTCAATGCTGTAGTGACCAGCATAATCCCCATTTTGAAACTCTAAATAATAATACGTATAACGATCTTCCTGATCAATATATGTAATTTCCCACAACGGAATATCGTTTTGAGCACCTAATTTTACTTTTGTAATTTCTTTTGGCTTTGGCTTCGGCTCATCGCCTTTTCCTGTAGCTTGTTCAGCCAACTTTTGCAAAGCTTCTTTTTCAGAAATACCTTCACTCTTTTTCTTCACAAGGACATTCCCTTTTTTATTAGGCACCCAAACAATAATTTGTTCTCCTTTTTCGTCTGCACCTTGTACGACTGTATATGAAGAATTTCCGTTATAATAATCAACAGATTTTACTTTTGTAAGCTTTGCCTTTTCTTTCGCAATTTCTACAGATTTTTCCTCTTTAGGGATTTTCTTTTCCATTGCTTTATTATAAACATACGCCCCATATATTCCGCTAGCAACGATTACGATAACGATTGCAAAGATCCACTTTTTCATTGTATCACTACGTTCTGTAAATCGTAAATACAGCTGTTTCTTTATCTTTTTCGTCTAATGCTAATCCGAACATGAGGTCCTGCTCTTTTAACGTACGATTCAAACTATCAACGATTTTATACAAGTCAGACGAATATTTAATACGCGTCGTTGATAGGACTTCGATTTTCTTATCCATGAAAAAACTCCTCCGTTACACAAAAATTTCTAATTATAGAAGAACGCAATGCGGTTACAATAAGAGTACATTCTTTACAACCCCTGCTTCATCACCCATCTATTATAGCAGGACATGTACAGCAAAAAAAGGTTTCAAGTCGAAAACCGATACATTTTGTATACAAGAAGTAAGAAAAATAAAATTCCTCCTACCCACATTTTTTACGCCTGAAGTTTACACGCACTTCAGGCGTATTTTTCCTTCCAATTTTATTCAATTGGCCGTTCCTTTAATTGTTCTAACAATTCTTCTAGAGGGCCTTCATAAAGCGGAACAGTTGGAATTGATTGTAAAAAACGTTTTCCATAGGAAGCGCTTGTCAAACGACGATCTAGTACAAACACCGTTCCGGTATCTGTACTTGTTCTAATAAGACGACCAAATCCTTGTTTGAAACGCAGTATTGCTTGCGGGAGTGCTAACTTAGCGAATACGTCCTCTCCTTGATTTTTTAACCACTCTCCTTTTGCTTCCATCATCGGTTGATGAGGAGGCGTAAAGGGAAGGCGGACAATAACAAGACAACTAAGGGCATCTCCAGGTATATCTATCCCTTCCCAAAAACTACTTGTTCCTAATAAAATTGATTTATCGAACTCTTGAAACTTACGAATGAGACGACTTCTGCTCTTATTATTCACACTTTGCGTTAATAATAAATAGCCTTCTAATTCCTCATCATTTTTCAAATTCGTATACGCTTCTTTCAACATTTCATACGAAGTGAACAAAACAAGCATTCTACCTTCTGTAGCTTTCGCTATTTTTGCAATATGAGCCGACACAGATTCAATATATTCTTCATTACTTGCTTGCTTAATAAAGGGCACATCCGTTGAAACCATTAATTTCATCTGTTCTTCAAAATGGAATGGTGATGGGACCTGTAATGTATTTGGAGCAAAATCATGTAAGCCTAGCTCTTCTTTTATATAGTCAAATGAATCGTTTACTGTTAGCGTTGCTGATGTGAAAATAACACTCTTTTTCTCTGTTAAAAATTCATCAGCAAATCTTTCACCAATATGAACAGGTTGCCCATATAAAACAGTTGAATGAATGGTTCCCTTCGTTTCAGTTTCCATCCATGTCACATATGAATTTTTTTCTAAAATGAGTACTTGTAAAGATTGCGCCATCTTTCTCAACAACTCAATTAAATGCATAAATTCACCTGTAACAACATGCATTTCCCATTCTAATTTACTTTGCAATATATCAACTTGCTTCTCAAGTGTAGAGAGTAATTTTCTTACATCATATACAAAGCGATTTGTTAACTCGGTAATACTATCCCATAACTTACCTTTCTCTACTTCCGTGTTATATCGATAAATGAGTGGCATATTGCTGATCCCTTGTTCCTGCTTTGTTTGTTTAAAGATGAATGCACGTAACATTTGGAATAGCTCATCCGCATCAAATTTCAATTCCTTCAAACTATGACTTACCATGCGGAAAGTAGAACGGGAGGCTTGCTCTGATTTTTTCATCATTTTATATACTTTAGAAAGTACATCATCTGTTTCTAGCGTACCAAGACGAGATAAAACTAGCTGGAAATACATACAGGAGAACTGTTCACCTAATGTTCTACTCGCTGCTTCCTCGATATGATGAGCCTCATCAAAAATAATATGCTCACATGAAGCAAACAGTGGTTCTTCACTTGAAAAATCTTGAAATAATAACGCATGATTTGTAATAACGATATCTGCAAATAATGCTCTATTCTTTGCTCGTTGATAAAAACAACGACTAAACCAGTTGCTTTGCATCCCACCCGGACTATGTACATCACTACAAATCCGGTTCCAAAGTAACTTTCCGCCCTCAGGAATATTTAATTCATCACGATCGCCCGTTTCCGTTTGCAATAACCACACTAAAATTTTTGCCTTCGTGAGCGCCATATCATAATTCTTCTCTTCTTCTTGCAAAGCATATTCAAATTTATGTAGACAAAGATAATGCTTTCTTCCTTTCAGAAGAGCTACTTCAAATGAAAATGGCATTATTTTCTGTAATAATGGAATTTCTTTTTCTAGTATTTGTTGCTGCAGTTGTACAGTTTGGGTACTTATGATGACAGGTTCTTCTTTTTTCTTTGCAAAATAAATACTTGGAAGCAAATATGCAAGAGTCTTTCCTGTTCCTGTTCCTGCTTCAATTAGTGAAAACCTAGAATCTCTTAGCGCTGTATATATTTCCTTCATCATACTCTGTTGGCTTTCTCTTTTTTCAAACTTTGGCATATTCGACTCAAGTTTATCAATTATCTTATGCAAGAAAGCATCAAATTTAAATGCACATGTTTCACTTAAGTTTAAAGAATAATTCCGTTTTCGAAGGGCAATATTTCGATACACTTCATATCCCTCTGCTCCTTTTTTACCATGCATCATTTTCTTTAAAATATTTTCAGAAAGCACATCCGCTATATCACTTTGAAACACATCACTCAATTCATAAAGCGATTGCAAGGTGACAAGGGGTAACTTCTCAATTTCATTTAAAAATTGTAAAAACAATTCCGCTGTTGCAAGAGCATCACTATCCGCACGATGCGGTTGATCATGCTCTAATTCGTGTTGTTTAGCTAAATCACGTAATTTATAACTATCAGCCGTCGGCAAAAGAATTTGCGCCAACTCAACTGTATCAACTTTTGGACAATGTATTTCTGTATATCCAGCCTGCCTTAATTCTTCCGTTAAAAAATTCCAATCAAAGTGAACGTTATGTGCAACGAAAGCTGCACCTTGTAATAGCTCAACAACCATTGGGGCTACATCTTCAAATAACGGGGCTTGCTTAACCATACTTTCATCAATCCCTGTTAACTCTGTAATAAATGGTGGAATCTCTCTCTTCGGATTAATAAAAGATGAAAAAATCTCTAATATCTCTCCATCTTCCACTACAACAGCTGCAATTTGGGTAATTTTATCTTTCCCATCCTTCCAGGAGTTCCCTGTCGTCTCTAAATCCACAACGACATAACGCTTACTCATATATGTAACACCTCAATTTCTTACCTATCAAACAGAAAATTATATAATGTTACTATACCACGTTTTATCTCATCTTAATGAAAAGATGCACAAAAAAGGCTATCTCCATAATAGAGATAGCCTTCTTACTTATAATATCGTAACCGCTTTTTCAGCACCTAACATTTCAATAATTTGATTATCATCGTCTAATACTGCAATTTTCGGCTCTTGTTTATGAATATTTTCTTCTGCCACTAAAACGTAGCAAATAATAATAACTTTATCTCCTGGCTGTACAAGCCTTGCAGCTGCACCATTCAAACAAACAACACCGCTACCACGTTCTCCTTTAATAACATATGTCTCTAAGCGAGCACCATTATTATTATTTACAATTTGGACTTTTTCGTTTTCTACAATATTTACTGCATCCATTAAATCTTCATCAATTGTAATACTACCTACATAATTTAAATTTGCTTCTGTTACTGTTGCGCGATGTAGCTTCGCTCTCATCATTGTGCGAAACATAGATGCTCCCCCTTATTTAACCGTTAATGTTATATTGTCAATTAATCGTACATTGTCAAATTTAACTGCAATTGCTAAAATGATTCGTCCTTCAATTTTATCCACTACTTGTAGTGAAGGATACGCATATAAATCAGCATAATCTACAGTGCCTTTCGTATATGTCTCAATATACTCCTTCACAAGAGTTGTAATGATTTCTGCATTACGTTCTCCTGTCTCAATTCTTTCTTTCGCTATACATAGACTGCGGTATAAATGAGGAGCCTCTTCACGCTCTTCTGGTGATAAATACACGTTACGAGAACTTTTGGCTAATCCATCTTCTTCCCTTACAATATCCACCGGTACGATTGTAACCGGAATATTAAAATCAGCGACAAATCCTTCAATGACAGCAACTTGCTGTGCATCTTTCATACCGAAATAAGCACGTGTTGGCAATGTAATATTAAATAGTTTCATTAGTACAATCGCAACACCAGCGAAATGACCAGGTCTTTGTTTTCCGCATAACACATCGGTACGCTTCACAACTTCTACCGTTGTCGTTTGTTCTGCTGGATACATTTCTTCTACGCTCGGATAAAATAAATAATCTACACCGTTTTCTTTTGCTACATTTTCATCTCTATCAATATCACGAGGGTATCGATCTAAATCTTCATTTGGTCCAAACTGTAGCGGATTAACAAACACGCTTAAAACTACAATTTCATTTTCTTCTCTTGCCTTACGTAATAAAGTCGCATGACCTTCATGTAAATAACCCATCGTTGGGACAAAACCAATACTTTTTCCACTTGCACGTAGTTCGTTTGTAATTTGCTGCATCTCTTGCACTGTATTTATGATTTTCATTATTGTTTTCCTCCGTATAATGCTAAACATTCTTCCTCTTTCATTGTGAATGAATGTTTTTCTTCCGGAAATTGACCTGTCTTTACTTCAGTTACGTATTGTGAAATCCCTCGCACAATCTCCTCTTGAACAGACGTATATTGCTTCACAAATTTCGGAACACGATTTACGCCATATGAGATAAGATCATGATAAACGAGTACTTGCCCATCCACTTTTTGTCCTGCTCCAATTCCAATCGTTGGAATTGTTAGTTGCTTCGAAATAAATTCTGCTAGCTGCATTGGCACACATTCTAATACAAGTGCTATCGCACCAGCTTCCTCACATCTCTTCGCATCTTCTATTAATTTTTTTGCACTTTCAGCATCTTTTCCTTGTACTTTATAGCCACCTAACACTCCTACAGATTGAGGAGTTAAGCCTAAGTGTGCCACGACAGGAATTCCCGCACTCGTCAAGTAATGAATAGTTGATATCACTTCTCCTGCACCTTCTACCTTCAGTGCATGAGCACCACTCTCTTGAACGATGCGGCGTGCATTCACCATCGTATCTTGAGGCGACACATGATACGACATAAATGGCATATCAGTTACAATAAACGTCTCTTTCGCTCCTCGGCGTACAGCTTTCGTATGATGAATCATATCCTCTACTGTTACAGGTACTGTTGAATCATAGCCGAGCACAACCATCCCAAGGGAATCTCCAACTAAAATCATATCAACTTCCGCTTCTTCTGCTAACTTAGCAGATGGATAATCATACGCCGTTAGCATTGTAATCGGCTCACCTTGCTCTTTCATTTTCAAAAAATCTGTTTTTGTTTTCAAAAACTACTCCTCCTTTATACAGGAGAGAGGAGATGGCCGAAATCATATAAAAAACCCCTCTGGCCATAAAAGGGCAGAAGGGTTGTGTGTTAGTCGGCATTATTCATCCCTCTGTCCCAGTCCGTTATTGGATCAAGGCAGAATCCAAGTTATTATTTTTCGTATTGCTTCGAATCATAGTGCAGTTCGCTCTGATACTGCCCACATTCGAACTAATTATAGCAAACTCCAAAAAGGAATTACTACATTTTTTTGAAAAAATAATTTTTATTCTTATTACGGTATGTGAAATTTATAAGTGAACGATTCAATCATAGAAAGATAAACTTTTTAAATACATGGTATAACTCATAAAATAATGATGCAGGTTAATTGAGGAGATATACTTACAAAAGGAGAATTGCGAATGTCTATAAACAAATGGTTATTTCGATTCATCGGTTTTCTTGTGATGCTTGTGGTAATAACAACTTTAAATTCCCTCAATGTATTTGCCTCAGTTAACAACTTGGCACAACCTATTGCGTCAGCGAAAGTGATTGAAGTTGAGCTAAACGATGATTACTTTAATCCAAACGTCATCACGATTCCAATTAACGAATCAACAACATTACTGTTGAAAAATAAAGGTAAGAGTGAGCATACCTTTACAATCAAAAAACTCGGTATTGATGTCGTCGTCGAGTCAGGAAAAGAAAAAAACATTACCGTGAAACCTAACAGTGCCGGTACATATGAATTAATATGTCGATACCATCTCCTCAAAGGAATGGAAGGTAAAGTAATCGTCAAATAAGAAGCAAACTCAACTGGACGATCTTTTAAAATAAAACTTAAATATTAAAAGATTTTATTAATATGGAAATAAAAAAGAAGTTCCAAAAGTAAAATGTACCCTATAGAATAGACACTTAAAAAAAGTCTATTCTATAGGGTCTTTCTTGTATAATGAGAGAAAAATGAGAATCGGAGAAATTTCAAAATGACGAA